>NZ_JASOLS010000090.1:0-335 GCF_030215295.1 Corynebacterium sp. UMB6689
TTGGTATTGCATCTGACGGGCGCTCCCTAGAAGGCCTACTACAGTCCCCGGTTATCACGGCTAAAACTGCGATAGGGAATGGGGCAAGCGCAGGGCAGGCCCTCCAAATGGGCAGACGCCAGCTAGACATGCTTCTACTCACTTTGATTGCGGATGTGGCGCGCTCTGCCGCCTCGGTAGATATTACTGCCCGCCCCGGGGTCGGGTATGTGCGCATGGTAAGCCCTGGGGCTTGCGCGCGTTGCGCTATCCTCGCGGGCCGCTTCTACAGGTGGAACACCGGGTTTCTCAGACACCCTAATTGCGGGTGCGTACACATCCCAGCGAGGCAGTCG
>NZ_JASOLS010000091.1:0-333 GCF_030215295.1 Corynebacterium sp. UMB6689
GCTAGGGTTTGTAGGCCTCCGTCTAGGGCCTCCCAGTCGTTGAAGATGCGGGCGCGCACCCATTTATCGATGCCGATCTCGTTGAGCGCGTGGCCGACCTCGAGGGCCTCATTAGAGGGCGTGTACACGCCGACCAGGTAGGGGGGTGTTTTCTCTACTGCGATAAACACCATCCGCGCGTTGGCTGAAACGTTTATGGCGGCCAGGCCTGCCGCGTACCATGCGGCGGACTGGTGGTATCCGAGTTGGAAGCAGGAGTGGCGGAACCCGGCGGGGGTGGCATCCCTAGTGGTTTTCAGGTCCACTATTGGCAAAAACCCGAGGGTCTCGTCT
>NZ_JASOLS010000092.1:0-332 GCF_030215295.1 Corynebacterium sp. UMB6689
TGAGATAATACAAGTTGAAGGGAAAATCCCAACCGCCTTTGATGGGTTAAACCTCATGACTGGAACAAGAGACTGGAGTGACAAAGGTAATACCTGGCATCACGGTTCTAACTGGCATATTGAGTCAGAGGAGTTCAGAGGCCTTAAAGTTCGATCAACGCAACATGGCTATAATGGTAGTCATCAAAATATAGCTGTTAAAAATGGTGATGTGATTACTTTTAGTTTTTTTGCAAGGGCAAGTCAGCCACTTGAGAATGTAAAATTATCCTCAACATGGACAGGGTCTCCTGTCTATCGAGCACCAGTGGCTCGAGTTGCTGAAAGGGATG
>NZ_JASOLS010000093.1:0-331 GCF_030215295.1 Corynebacterium sp. UMB6689
CCATGGGATAAGCGGATTCACTGACAAGGCCGGTAGACGGTGGCACATGGACACGTACGCAGAAATGGCCACACGCACAGGGGCAACGCACTCACTTGTTTACGGGTGGGCAAACACAATGACAGTTAACGGTGAAGATCTCGCCCTCGTTTCTGATCACGCGTTCGAGTGCCCAATGTGCGCGCCGTGGGAGAACCAGGTAATAAGCCTAACCGGCCAGTACAAGGGGCGCGTAAGCGTACAGCACGCCACACGGGAAGACCAAACAGTCACGGTAAACGTGAAAGGCACCCTCGAAGAGGCAAAACAGGCGGGCCTATACCATCCGAAC
>NZ_JASOLS010000094.1:0-330 GCF_030215295.1 Corynebacterium sp. UMB6689
ACGAAGTCAAGCAGCAGACTCTCAGTTGGGGCATGTCTTTACTGATGGTCCAAGTGAAGCAGGGGGGTTAAGATATTGTATTAATTCTGCTGCTTTAAAATTTATTCCCTATGAAGAAATGGACCAAGCTGGCTATAGTGACTACAAAAAATATGTGGAGTAATGAGGTTGAGTGATGTACCAATATATCAAGGGATTACTTGTTGATTTAACTAGTGAAGCGGTAGTCGTTGAAACGGCGGGACTTGCCTATTATATTTATTTTCCAAACCCTTATCGCTTAAGTGATCAAAAAGGCCAACAGGTGCAAGTTTGGCTCTACCAAGCGGT
>NZ_JASOLS010000095.1:0-329 GCF_030215295.1 Corynebacterium sp. UMB6689
AGCATCGAGCGTTTCCTCGAGGAACTTAACTTTCCGCTCAGTTACGTAATCAGGAAGCGCGTGCACGATTGCCTCGCGATCAGGAAATTCCGCGCGTACCTCGGCGACGGGAAGCTCCGCCAGCTTAGCCACGGATTCCACAGTAATAGCCTCATCGCCCTCGGCCGCCCCGATATGCAGCGCAGACTCGAGCATAAGCCCACGAGGTGAGTCTTCATAAAGAATATGCATATGGATTCCTAAGTCTGCTTACACTGAGCAAAAAAGAAAAAGAGAGGATGGGAGGGCGCCACACTAACAGCTTCCTGAATTTTAGCCTTTCCCTTAAC
>NZ_JASOLS010000096.1:0-329 GCF_030215295.1 Corynebacterium sp. UMB6689
CTTCCTTACCCTTGTCTTGCGGGGTGTGGTTGGGGACGTCTGCCGGGGTAGGGGTAGTCTCCTGGGCTTCCCCCTGCTGTTCGGCCTGGGTTTCTTCTGCCATGATTTTAACCTCCTGGGTTAATGTGCTTTCTTGATCTGCTCTCGCACGCGTTTGCGTGGCAAGTCATATTTAGCGGTGAGTTCACGAATCTGTTTTTGGCACTCGCGGATTGTTTGCGCCGGGGTTGGGTCGCCGATCATGTTCACGGCCTCAAGGCGTTTTTGTTTCCTGATTTCGCGTTCCAAAGCCCGCTGTTTTTGTGAGGCTTCATACCTGGCTGGGTCAT
>NZ_JASOLS010000097.1:0-329 GCF_030215295.1 Corynebacterium sp. UMB6689
ATCGCAGCCTACAACAGCGACCTCCAAAAAGCGGTTCAAGTGGAAGAAAAATTGGCTCGTGAAGCTGCAACTCAAGCAGTTAAAGACCAAGTAACAGCAGTTTGCGAAGAAAAATATGCAGACCATGAAGAATATGAACGCATCATGCGTGATGTGGCTGAAATCTTGGAACAAATGGAACATGCTGAAGTGCGCCGTTTGATTACAGAAGACAAGGTGCGTCCTGACGGTCGTAAGGTTGATGAAATTCGTCCACTAGATGCTGAAATTGACTACCTACCACGTGTGCATGGTTCTGGTCTCTTTACTCGTGGGCAAACTCAGGCTTT
>NZ_JASOLS010000098.1:0-328 GCF_030215295.1 Corynebacterium sp. UMB6689
CGCCCGTCCCATATTTGCGGGTTCCACCATGTAGGGCGCGAGTCTGGCCCGTATGTGGGGGTGAATCGCAGCCCGTCTAAGGTTTCTACTCGCAGCGCGGTCCAGTCCCCGCTGCGGGAGCCGTCAAAACCGACACAAACTGGCCCGCCCGTTGGGGGCTCCTGGCCGGGGCGAGTGCGTTCATCCCAGAGAGTTTCCGGCATGAACGAGCCGAGACCTTGCACAAGCTTGTTCCCGAAGAAGCGCATTGCCTGAGTTGGGTCAGTGCGCACTAATTCGGCAGCTTCAGCTTCGATCGCATTGAGGTCAACCCAAGGGGAATCTGCGT
>NZ_JASOLS010000099.1:0-327 GCF_030215295.1 Corynebacterium sp. UMB6689
GAGAGACACAACTGCCCCAGTTGCCAAAGTTCTGGCCAGATCTTGAATCTCGGCGGGGAACTTTGGCAACTCGGGCAGTTTTAGTTTTCAGTCCTGCGCGTGAACATCAAGGAAAGCTCGTACGCGAGCATCGATGTCATCGCGAAGCGCATCCATTCGCTCATCTCCCTCTAGGCCGCGTACGGACGGGTCCTCGATCTCCCAACGCTCAGCCACTCCGTCATAGTCGGCATCACCGACGATGATGACGTGGTCGACCGACGATGCGAGGTCGGAATCAATCAAGGTCGGCGTACCTGCCGTGTCGGCGCCGACCTTTGCCAGAGA
>NZ_JASOLS010000009.1:0-106465 GCF_030215295.1 Corynebacterium sp. UMB6689
GATTGAAGTCGTCTACAACCGCCGGCGCCGACACTCCGCACTCGGTATGGTAAGCCCCGTCGACTTCGAGAACCACATTGGTCTAACCACCAGCAGAAAAGAAATAGCTGCCTAACCACTAGGTAGCTCCACTACGTGTCCACGATTTGCGGGCAACCCCAAAATGGATATAATTAGACCCATGTTGATTTCAGGTACCGCTTTCTTGCGGTTGCGCACCAACCGCTAAGGCGGTTTCCTACCCCGTAGGTTAAAAACCGCTCCGGTCCTTTAGCCGGGCGGCTATTTGTCATGCCCGGCTCCCTTTCAAATCCAAGGAGCACACCTGATGTCTGCATACGGACACGGCCGTCACGAGCATGGCCAAAATTTTCTCACCAACCACAAGATCATCAACTCCATCATCGACCTTGTGAAACAAACCTCCGGCCCCATCATTGAGATCGGACCAGGAAGCGGTGCCCTCACTCACCCGATGGCCCACTTGGGGAGGGCGATAACGGCAGTTGAAGTGGACGCAAAACTAGCTGCCAAAATCACACAAGAAACCTCCTCGGCGGCGGTCGAAGTGGTCCATGATGATTTCCTTAACTTCCGGTTACCCGCCACTCCCTGCGTCATTGTGGGAAACATTCCCTTTCACCTCACCACTGCCATTCTTCGAAAGTTGCTGCATGCGCCAGCATGGACTGACGCTGTACTCCTCATGCAGTGGGAAGTCGCTCGCCGCCGGGCCGGGGTAGGCGCAAGCACGATGATGACGGCTCAGTGGTCCCCATGGTTCACATTTCACCTGGGTTCTCGGGTACCAAGGTCTGCTTTCCGGCCACAGCCAAACGTTGACGGGGGGATCTTAGTGATCCGCCGGGTGGGTGACCCGAAGATTCCGATAGAGCAGCGCAAAGCCTTTCAGGCGATGGTGCACACCGTTTTCACTGCCCGGGGACGCGGGATAGGGGAAATTCTCCGAAGGGCAGGGTTGTTTTCATCACGTTCAGAAACACAATCATGGTTGCGCTCGCGAGGAATCGACCCCGCGACCCTACCTCCCAGATTGCACACCAACGACTGGATCGATCTCTTCCAGGTGACTGGTTCCTCTCTACCTCACCATCGACCCATTTCACCATCGGGAAGTAGTCAACGACCTCCTCAACGGAAAAACCGAAGCCGGCGGCGTTAATCCCCACCAAAACCGAAATCCACCAGTAGTACTAAAAGGGCTCTTCCGGTTTTAGAGTGCATTGATTAGTTCGCCGGGGGTTCGGGCGTGGCACAAGATATTGGGGTCCTTGGCTTTGTAGGAAAAAGGTATCTAATCCATCCGTACAAAACTAAGGACCTACTGTGCAGCCTAACGGAAATGTCATCGTCGATACCATCTGCCGCACCGCAAAACTAGGAACTACTATCACCGGTGCCACAGAAAACGGTGACGTCACTGTTATTGAAGCCGAACCCGTCGAGCCGATCAATGAATGCCCTACCTGCGGGCAGCCTGGAGTATTCCGCGACCACGTCATCCGCAGCCTGGTCGATCTGCCCATCGTCGGCCACCCAACAACTTCATGTGCGCCTTCCACGCTACCGGTGCACCAACAAGCGTTGCTTGCAGAAGATCTTCCGTGCTGGCCTTGCCTGCGCGCCCGACAATTCAAAGACCACGGACCAGGTGACCCACTAGATCCTGCAACGACTCTGCCTAAATCGGATGAGCGTTGCCGCTGCACCCAAGTCATTAGGCCTGGGGTGGGATATGAAGTGTCCCAGGTTTTGTTCCGTTTGATGAAACCCGTTTTTGAAACAACGTACGGAGCACAACGCACGCCGATGCCAAAGCTTCCGCAACATCGACTACCTCATCAAACCCACGACAGTGGGTTTCACACCCTCAATCCCCACGCGTGCAATCTTCGCACCTCAAAGATTGAAAAATGAAAGAAACCGGAGGTAACATACCCTTTCGAGTTTGTTACTTCCGGTGGTGCAGTTTGTTCAACTGCTCAGCGTGCCCGGGGCGGGACTTGAACCCGCACGTCCTATAAGGACACTGGCACCTGAAGCCAGCGCGTCTGCCAATTCCGCCACCCGGGCAGGGTATTGATGTCTTGGCGACTAGCTAACCTTAGCACGCAGTCCAGCAAATTCTACAAATCCGCTGGCAAACCCAAACTTTCCAGGGAACTTTGCCGCGCGCGTCTACGTTAAGTCAAGGAAAGCACCTTATACTGATCGCTGCTATATCTCTCCCTGAAAACATCCCGAAAGGAGGACGGCTCTTCCTATGGCATTGCTAGATAAGCTCGCCAAGCTGGATTCTTCCCTGCAACGCGGACTGGACAACGGCATGGCCTTTGTCTTCGGCGGAAAAGTCGTCCCCGCTGAGATTGAGGAGCTTCTCAAGCAGGAGGCGCAGGACAATTTGTCCCGCGGTGATGACGGCAAGCTGTATAGCCCCAACGTCATGACCGTCGGTGTATCCTCCAAGGACATCGAGAACCTCTCCCAGGACCGGGGTGTTCCCAAGGATCTAGCTGATCAGCTCACCCGCTTCATCCGTAACAGTGGCTGGTCCCTCGCCGGGCCGGTCATCGTCCGCATCGCGGAGGAATCGGGGCTGCGGACTGGGCAGTTGCGCGTGTCCTCTTTTTTGGATCACGAGCCCACCGAAGAAACCGGATTCGATGCGATTTTCCACCACGACCATGGTCAGGAGGACTCTATGACCCAGCCGCACAACGCCGACGAGGCCGCAACCACCGCCTTTATGGCGCCCACCCCGAACCAGCCCGCACCACAGGGGCCAGCGGTAACACTCATGCTGCAGGACGGCTCCTCCCGCGTCTACCACGTGCAGGAAGGCTCCAACATCCTGGGCCGCAGCAACGACGCGGACCTGCGCCTGCCCGATACCGGTGTCTCCCGCCAGCACGCGGAAATCACCTGGAACGGCCAGGACGCCGTGCTGGTGGACCTGCAGTCCACGAATGGCACCACCGTGAACGACACCCCGATTGAGAACTGGCTGCTTGCCGACGGCGACGTGATCACCCTCGGCCACTCCCACATCGAGGTGCGCATCACCGGCCTCGAGAGCCAAGGCTATTAAGCCACCCCCGGCAACGTTCACAGATTTTTAGCGTAAGGATTTTCCATGGATTCGATCGTGCTGCTCTCGCTGCGCATCGGCCTGCTGGTGTTATTGTGGCTGTTCATCTTGGTCGCACTCAACGCCATGCGCCGCGACGCCAATAAGGCTGCCGGCGTCTACCAGGCATCGTCCCCGGTGAAGGGATCCCAGAGGCGGCGCGAAGCGCCGCGTGAGATCACCATCGTGGACGGGCCGCTGCGTGGTTCCCACATGGAACTGGGCACGCTCGAGGACTGTACGATGGGCCGCGCGCAGGACTGTGACTTTGTCACCGGTGATGATTTCTCCTCCGGCCACCACGCTCGCCTGTTCCGCAGGGGCAGCGAGTGGTTCGTGGAGGACCTCGAATCCCGCAACGGCACCTTTGTTGGTGGCGTTCGCATTGACCAGCCAGAACGAGTCGGAGTCGGCTCCGATATCAAACTTGGCCGAACGACCGTGAGGTTGATGGCATGACTTTAAGCCTGACTTTTACTGCAGTGACGGACCGCGGATTGGTCCGCGAAAACAACGAGGATTCCGCCCACGCGGGCCCGCACCTGCTGGTGCTTGCCGACGGCATGGGTGGCCACGCCGCCGGCGAGGTCGCCTCCACCACCATGGTGGAGCACATGGCCTCCCTCGAGCGGGATCCGGGCGATAATGACATGCTGGCGCTGCTCGGCGCGGCGGCGGAAGACGCTAATGCGGCGATCCGCAAGCACGTGGACGAGCACCCGGAGACCGAGGGCATGGGCACCACGTTGACCGCCCTGCTCTTTAACGGCTCCGAGTTCGGCGTGTGCCACGTGGGGGATTCCCGCGGCTACCGGCTGCGTGAGGGCAAGCTGACTCAGATCACCAAGGATGACACCTATGTGCAGTCCCTGGTGGATGAGGGAAAGCTCGATCCGGAGGATGTGTCCTCCCACCCGCAGAAGTCGTTGATCCTCAAGGCCTACACGGGCCGCCCGGTGGAGCCGACGCTCTTCATGCTCGATGCTAAACCGGGCGATCGCCTCCTGTTGTGCTCGGATGGCCTCTCGGATCCGGTGACGGCCTCTACCATCGAGCAAGCGCTGAAGCAGGGCACGGTCGAAGAAGCCGCTACCACCTTGCGGGATCTGGCGTTGCGCTCCGGCGGCCCGGACAACGTCACCATCGTGGTGGCGGAGGTCCTGGAGGGAGAGGGTGATGAGAACGTCCCCATGACCGTGGGCGCGATCCAGGGCGTCGTCCCGGAGCCCACGCATCCGGATTCCTCCGCCAGCCGCGCTGCCAAGTTGATCTCACCCCCAAAAGCGCAAGCCGCTGAGGAGAAACCCCAGGAAGAACCACAGCGGCGGCCACAGCGAAGCCGGATTGGGTGGAAGGTCATTGCATGCCTGGTCATCATCATCGTGCTGGTCATCAGCGGCGGGCTCTGGATGAAGAATTACCTGAGCAATAACTACTACGTCACCGCGAACGAGGACGGTATCCTCGCCATCCACGAAGGCGCGGACTATGAAGTGTTTGGCCGCCCGCTGCACCACACGTATCAAAATGCCTGCTTGAGCAAGGAGAACGCGCTCAAGCTGGGGCACGGCGCCTGCGACGGCGATTTCGCGCCCTTCACGCTGAAGGATTTGCCCGAATCCGAACGTGCCGCCGTGGGCAACCTGCCCTCCGGTTCTTATGACGAGGTACAGACGCAGCTTTCGCAGCTCTCGGACAAGGCGCTCAAGCCCTGTCCCACCTCGCCGAAGGACGGAAAAGATAAAGACGCGTCTAAAGGAAACTGCCGGGAGGTGAAGTAGATGAGTAAATTCTTCTCCCGTGGCACCGAATTCGGCCTGCTCGTGCTGGCTACCGTGGTCTTCGCCATCACCTTGGTCAGCCTTGAGCTCTCCCAGGGCAACGTGCTGACCCTCGATGTGCTCTACCTGATCGGTGGCTTCATCGGCGTCTTTGCCGTCGCTCACTTGGTGCTCTGTTTCCTGGCACCCTATGCGGATCAGCTCATGCTGCCCATCGTCGCGGTGCTCAACGGCACCGGGCTCATCTTATTGCAGCGCCTCGACCTGGCGAATGGCGGCGGGCTGGCAGTGCGGCAGGTGATGTGGACCATCGTGGGCCTCATCCTCTTCGCGCTGGTGCTGGTCCTCCTGCGTGATCACCGCTCGCTCACCCGATACTCCTATATCTTGGGCGCGCTCGGCCTCATCCTCCTCGCGTTACCCCTCGTGTGGCCGCAACCGCCAGGCGTGGACGCCCGCATTTGGCTATGGCTCGGGCCCTTTTCCATCCAGCCGGGTGAGTTTTCCAAGATCCTGTTGATCCTGTTCTTCGCCATGCTGCTGACCCAGAAGCGTTCGCTGTTTACGGTGGCTGGCTACAAGTTCCTTGGCATTTCGTTGCCGCGCCTGCGAGATCTCGCTCCCATCCTGGTGATCTGGGGTATTGCCATTGTCATCATGGGCATTTCCAATGACTTCGGCCCGGCCCTGCTGCTGTTTAGCACCGTGCTCGGCATGCTCTTCATGGCTACCAACCGCGTGAGCTGGCTGCTCATTGGCGTCATCCTCGTGGGCGTCGGTGGCTTCGGCATCTACCAGGTATCGGAGAAGATCCAACAGCGCTTCTCCAACTTCCTGGATCCGCTGGCTAATTATGATTCCACCGGCTACCAGCTCTCCCAGGCGCTCTTCGGCATGTCCTCCGGCGGCATCACCGGCACTGGCTTAGGCCAGGGGCATCCGGACATGGTTCCGGTGGCGCACTCGGACTTCATCCTGGCTAGCATCGGTGAAGAGTTCGGTCTCATTGGCCTTACTGCGGTACTTGTCCTGTTTGCCATGCTCGTCTCCCGCGGCTTCCGCACCGCGCTGACCTGCCGTGATACCTATGGCAAGCTGGTTTCCTCAGGCCTCTCGCTCACCTTGGCTGTGCAGGTTTTCGTCGTCACCGGCGGTATCTCCGCGCTGCTGCCCATGACGGGCTTGACCACGCCGTTCATGTCTGCGGGTGGTTCCTCTCTCATGGCTAACTACATGCTGCTGGCTATTCTGCTGCGTATTTCCAACGCGGCTCGTCGCCCAGCGCGCGAGCTCACCTCGAACGCGCCGAGTGATACGTCCATGTTCCCCGCCATCCAGGAGGCCACCCGATGAATAGATCGATTCGCCTCGTCTCCCTCTTTGCCCTCATCCTTACCGCCGTGCTCCTGGTGAACCTCACCGTGGTGCAGGCGTTTTCGACGGATAAGTACGCCCACAACCCCAAGAACGTTCGCGGCTACCTAGAAATGCGCACTACCCCGCGCGGCCAGATCTTCGCCGGCGATACGGTCTTGGCGCAGTCCACCGCGGATGAGAACGGCAATTACTCGCGTTCCTACCCCACTGATTCCCCAGCCTTTGCCGATGTCACCGGTTACCTCTCGGAGCGCTTCGGCGCCTCCCAGCTGGAGGCCTCGCAGAATGACATCCTCAACGGCAAGGACGACTCGCTGTTGGCACACAACTGGCTCGATATGCTCTCCGGCAAGCCGCAGAAGGGTGCCAACGTGGAGGTCACCATCGACCCAGCGCTGCAGCAGGCAACCTACGACCAGCTGGCCGGCCCAGGCTACAAAGGCGCGGCCGTAGCCATCCAGCCCTCAACGGGCAAGATTCTGGCCATGGCCTCCACGCCCAGCTTCAACGTCTCCGACCTCGTCGGGGACAACGCGGCCGAAACGTGGGATCAGCTGCAGAATCAAGAGGGCAATCCGCTCATCAACCATGCCACGCAAGACACCCTGCCCCCCGGGTCCATTTTTAAGATCATCACCACGGCCGCTGGCCTCAACAACGGCTTTAACCCGGACTCTACGCTGACCGGCGCGGCGTCCATCACGCTGCCGGATACGGTCACGGAGCTGACCAACGACGGCAACCGAGCCTGCGGCGGCGCGGAGAGCGTCACCCTACATACGGCCTTCGCGCTGTCCTGCAACACGGCTTTTGCGCAGATGTCGGAGAGCATCGGCGCCGATGAGCTGCGTAAATATGCGGAGGGCTTCGGCGTGGGTGAGAAGTACTCGCTCGGTGTGGAGACTTCCGCTGGTGCGCTGGGCGATCTTGGCGACGGCGCCCAAGTCGCCCAATCCACGATCGGCCAGCGCGACGTGACCATGTCCGCCCTGCAGGCGGCCATCATGGCCGGGACCATCGCTAACCAGGGCAAGCGCATGGAGCCCTACCTCATTAACCGCATCACCGATGCCCAGATGAATGAGCTTCGCACGACTCAACCACGTCAGGCAGCCGAAGCTGTCAGTGAAGAGACGGCCAACACCATCAAGGACCTCATGTTTGCCTCCGAGCACAGCACCTATGGCTATGACGGGAACGGTTTTGCCTCGAAGACCGGTACCGCCGAGCACGGCGAGGGCCTTGCCCCGCACGCGTGGTACGTGGCTTTCGACCCGGACAAGGACATCGCGGTGGGCGTCGTGGTCAAGGACGGCGGGCACCTTGGCCAGAATGCCTACGGCGGCCAGGTCTCCGCGCCCATCGGCCGCGCCATCCTGCGCGCATACGGAGGACAGCAATAGTGAGTAGTGCAGATAACAAGGAACACCTCCAAGCGCTGATCGGTGAGGACTATCAGCTGCAGTGGATCGTCGGCCACGGTGGCATGTCCACGGTGTGGCTGGCGGACGACGTCCGCAATGACCGCGAGGTCGCCCTCAAGGTCCTGCGCCCAGAGTTCTCCGATAACAACGAGTTCCTCTCGCGCTTCCGCAACGAGGCCAAGGCCGCAGAATCCATCGATTCCGAAAACGTCGTAGCTACGTACGACTACCGGGAGCTTGAGGACAACGGCCGCATCTTCTGCTACATGGCCTTGGAATACATTCGCGGAGAATCCCTGGCGGATCTCTTAGCCCGCGAAGGTGCACTGCCGGAAACGCTGGCCCTCGACGTCATGGAGCAGGCCTCCCACGGCCTGTCCGTGATCCACCACATGGGCCTAGTGCACCGCGATATTAAGCCCGGCAACCTCATGATCACCCAGAATGGGCAGGTCAAGATCACCGACTTCGGCATCGCCAAAGCCGCCGCCGCTGTGCCTCTCACCCGCACTGGCATGGTCGTCGGCACCGCCCAATACGTCTCCCCCGAGCAGGCCCAAGGCTATGAGGTTGGCCCGTCGTCCGACGTCTATTCGCTCGGTGTCGTGGGCTATGAAATGCTAGCCGGAAAACGCCCCTTTAGCGGCGATTCCTCAGTCTCGGTGGCGCTGGCGCACATTAGCCAGGCGCCGGAGCCCTTGTCGACGTCGATTAGCGCGCCCACCCGTGAACTGATCGGCATGGCCCTGCGCAAGGACCCGAACACCCGCTTCGTCGATGGCAACGAATTCACCAACGCGATCTCCGCCGTGCGCCAAGGCCAGCGTCCACCGCAGCCGAAATCCGCGGCGCTCGCGCCCGTCGCTGCCGAGCCTTCGCCCTCCGCGTCCACGGAAATGCTGGCCAACATGGCTCACCCCACCACGGTGCGTCCGGCCGTTTCTGCACCCCAGACGGAGGAGCGCCCCGCCAAGCAGGGAGGTTTCGGCACAGGTTTGCTCATCGCGGTGGCTATCGCGGCCCTCGTGGCGATCGGGTTCATGGCTTATAGGCTGTGGGGGAACACGACACCGACCCCACAGCCCACACCAACGGAGGTCATTGTGACCGAAACGGTGGAGCCGGAAACAACGGAAGAAGAGGAAACGGAAGCCCCTGAGACCGTTGAGATCACCACCGTGGAGGAGGAACCTACTCAAGTCACCGTCACCACGACGCACTCGGTTATCCCCTCCCCACCCACAACTGCGCATCGCACAACGCAACAGGAGCCACCCGCGCTCCCTACCGAGGAGACGCAACCGCAGGTCGATGACAGCCCACTGCCCGAACCCGAACTAGACTCACAGAACAACCCCACCGAAGAATCCGCACTACAGGGAGGCCAGTAACCCGCCATGGTCAGTGATCGGTACCACCTCCGCCAGTCCATCGGCTCCGGCGGCATGTCCGAGGTCTACGAGGCCGAAGACTCCGTCTTGGGGCGCACTGTTGCCATCAAGATGCTGCGCCCTGACATGGCGCGCGACGTTAACTTCCGTGAGCGTTTCCGCCGCGAGGCCCAAAACTCCGGCAAGCTCAACCACCCGAACATCGTCGCCGTCTTCGATACCGGCGAAAAGGACGTCGACGGCCTGATGGTGCCGTATATCGTCATGGAATACGTGCAGGGCCGCACCTTGCGCGACATCGTCCGCGAAGACGGCCCCATGTCGGTGGCGGAAGCCGCGCGCGTGCTCAAGCCGGTGGCGGAGGCCCTCCAGTCCTCCCATGAGGCCGGCATCATCCACCGCGATATCAAGCCGGCCAACATCATGCTGACCAACACAGGCCAAGTGAAGGTCATGGACTTCGGCATCGCCCGCGCGCTGGATGATTCCACGTCGGCGATGACGCAAACCTCTGCTGTCATCGGTACCGCGCAGTATCTTTCCCCGGAACAGGCCCGTGGCAAGCCTGCCGACGCCCGCTCCGACGTCTACGCTCTCGGCTGCGTCATGTATGAAACGGTCACTGGGCGCACCCCGTTTGAAGGTGAAACGCCCTTCGCTGTGGCCTACCAGCACGTGCAGGAGGATCCAACGCCCCCCTCGGAGCTCATCGACGAAGAGCTCACGGAGAGAGAGCGCCTTGGCGTCGACGCCGTCGTGCTCACGGCAATGGCCAAGCACCCGGCGGATCGCTACCAATCCGCCTGGGAGATGGGCGATGACCTTGACCGTTTGGCGCAGGGCCAGCTGCCGGAGGCGGCGCGCTCCCACGTCAACGACGAAGATCACCCCACCACGATGGTGGCACCCGTAGCCGCACAACACCGTGCGCCGGTGGCCTCCACCCGCCCTTCGGAGGACGAGGAATCCGGATCGGGCTTGAAGTGGCTGGCGGCCTTGCTCGCCGCTTCCCTCATCGCCATCATTGGCTACTTTGCCTGGGATTTCTGGGATAGCTCCCGCCAAGAGGCCCGCGAGCGCGAACAGGAGCAGCATGAAGCAGCTCAGCGCGCGAACATGGTCACTGTCCCGAAGGTGGCCAACCGCCCGCGCAATGAAGCGGTCGAAGAGCTGGAAAAGCTTGGTCTGCTGGTGACCGTCAACGAAGAACCCAGCCCCGATGTGCCGCGCGGCAAGGTCATCCGCGTCAACCCGGCGGAAGGATCAGAGCTGCAGAAGAATTCTTCGGTCACGCTGACAGTATCCTCTGGCAAAGAGGTCACCGAGGTCCCTGATATCACCGGCATGAAGCTGGATGAAGCTACCACTGCGCTGGAGGAAGCCGGCTTAGAGCTGAATACCGACGTGGAGCAGGTGAATGATGAGGCCCCCGCGGGCGAGATCATTTCCCAGAACCCAGCGGGCGGCGCGCAGCTATCCAAGGGTTCGAAGGTACGCGTCACAGTGTCCAAGGGCCAGAAGGAAGTCAGCGTCCCAGACGTCAGCGGCATGGATCGTGATCGCGCAGTGGACATGCTGTCCTCCATGGACTTTGACGTCACCGTGCATTCGGTGGATTCTGAGCTGCCGGAGAACCAGGTGCTCAGGGTTGTCGAGAAGGGCCAGAAGCTACCCAAGGGCAGCCAGGTCACCCTCGAGGTCTCCAACGCGATGCTCATCCAGGCACCAGATATTACGCATTCCACGCAGCAGGAAGCTGAATCCGCGCTGCGCGCCAAGGGCTGGTCCGGTTCCCTCGACGTGGGCGAACGCATCCCAACGTCGAACCCGATCGATAGTGACAAGATTGGGTGGGCGTCGGCAAGCCGCGGCGATGTCATCCGCAAGGATGAAACCATCCACGTCCGGTTCTGGGAGTTTGACCCGGCAGCACTGCTGCCGCAGTAGCTCTCAACGCCGCAGCTGCTAAGGTATCTCACAGATTAACCACCCCTATTCTTCGTGAAGGTGTAACAATGCCAAAGTCCAAGATCACGACGGAGGGCTCCGCACTCCCGCAGTCCTCCAGCTCTGCGACCAACCGCACCCCGGTCAAGATCAACTCTGAGGGAACCCCGAAGTGGTACATCGCCATCATGCTGGGCCTCATGCTCCTCGGCCTGCTCTGGCTGGTGGTCAACTACCTAGCGGGTGAGTCCATTCCGTTCATGCAGGAGCTGGGACCGTGGAATTACGGCATCGGCTTCGGCCTGGCCATCATCGGTCTGTTAATGACGATGGGCTGGCGTTAGTTTTCATCGCCACCGATGAGCTCCTCGAGGTTCTATAGCATCGCTGGCGTTGGCTGCATCATTTTGGTGATGCTCACCGTCACGGTGGATAAAAACTTCCTCACTCCCGGTGCACTCGTACTTGCCGGCCTCGGCGTTTCCCTGACGCCGCTGGCCATCCGCCGCCCACTTGCGGCGGCCTGCGGGTACGGTGCGCTTTTTGCGCTCGCAATGTGGTGCCCCGACTGGCGGTCTTTCCTCCTCTTGGCGTGGAGCCCCGTCATCGTGGGCATCGTGGCGTTTCGTACACGCTGGCTGTGGGCGCTTCCCCCAGCGGTGGTGTACACATACCTCGTCACAACGGATCCTTCGATTAATTATCTGCCCGATTTCGACCCGTTAAACCTGTCGACACCACTCATCTTGTATGCGGTGTCCATCGTCATTGGGGCCGCGCTACGCAAAACCCGGGACCAGCGTCTTGCCGCCGAGCAGCGCGCCGCCCAGCAGCGCGAGGCGCTGATGACCGCCCTTCATGATTCGGTGGCTGCGACCTTGACCTCCGTGGTCATGCGCTCCGAAACCTTGGCGTTAACCCAAACGGATCCCTCCGCGGCTGACTCCGCGGAAGCGATTGCTAACGACGCCCGCCGAGCCATGGGCGAAGTCCGCGACCTGCTACGCGTGATGAAGAATGAGAGCGTGACTCAGGGAGTTAAGTCCTTGGAAGAAGACCTCGACACCATGGTTAGCTTCCTGAGCAGCCACGGCTTCCACTGCGAAGCACAGATCAATGTAGGCAAGAACGGTGAGCTTGCGCTACCGGAAAAGCTCTCCCTCGTGTTCTCTGAGCTCGCCATCAACATCCTCAAGTACGCTCGCCCTGAATCCCGTGTGAGCATCGAAGCCACCGGCAGCTCCAAGTCCATCGACCTCGTGATCACTTCCGAGATTGCAGCGCAACAATCACGCCAATACATGACGACGAATCTGGGTTTGGGGGAAATCGCCCGCCGCGTTCGCCGAATGCACGGCAGCTTCGGCAGTGGCAAAGAAGGCGATCACTGGATCACACGCCTTTCTCTTCCCACTGCCCACCTAAGAAAAATATAGTAAGCTTGCCCGGTAACCCGCCGATTCTTAGATTCCACAAGGTTAGTAGACATGCGTACTTCCCTCGCCGTTGCCGCCGCAGCTCTCGCGCTGTTTTCCGCGCCAATCGCCAGCGCTGCTGAGGCTCCTGCTGAAACCACCGTTGACACCGCTACTGAGAACACTGAGTCCACCGGATTCACCTTCTACAAGTCTTTCGCGGGCGAATTCACCGACCACTTCCGTTGCTCCAACAACCCCCAGCTCTGGTGGTGCCGCTAAACTGTTGCCATGAGCATTCGGGTTTTCCTCGTTGATGATGATGAGCTCGTTCGCTCGACGCTCCGCGTCTATTTCCAGACCACCGAGGACATCTCGGTGGTCGGTGAGGCAACCAACGGCGCCGATTGCTTAGACCAGCTTGAAGAAGCCAAGCCGGACCTCGTCCTCGCCGATATTCACATGCCGCACATGGACGGCATTACGCTGCTCAAGCACCTTAACTCCGGACCGAATCCCCCGACGTTTTTGGCGGTGACCGCCTTCGACTCGGATGACACGATGCTAAAGATCCTGCGGGCGGGCGGCGCGGGCTATATCTTGAAGAACCAACGCCCGCGCTCCATCATTGAGGCGGTCCGCGCCGCCGTGGAGGGTGGCACCGTCGTGGCACCCGCCGCCATGCACCGTTTGGTCGACTACATCGGTGAGCCCGCCACCCCACGCGATCCCGTCGCCGCCGCCATTGAGAGCCACGAGCTTCACGACGCCGAAATAGCCGTCCTCAAGCTCCTCCTCGCCGGCAACTCCAATTCAGAGATCGCCGCCGCCACCCACTATTCCGAGTCCGCCGTGAAGAAGCACGTCTCACGCCTCATCACCATCTTCGGCGCCAGCACGCGCCTAAACCTAGTGACGAAGATTCTGGGTGGCACTGGTTCCTAGTCCGAACTTCACTCTAGCGACAGAACCCCTTTTCGTAATACGATTACGGTTATGAAAACCATCAATGGACAACCGATTAGCGAAGAGCAAGTTGATGAATGGGTAACGGAAGCCGAAAAGGGTTACGACGTGGAGACTCTTCGTACTCGGGGGCGGAAACCCCGCGACAACCAGGCCGCAAAGATTGTCTCGATTCGCCTTTCGCCCAATGAAATTGCGGACCTGGATAAGTATGCCGCAACCCATGGATGGTCTAGGTCACAGGCAATCCGTGAAGCATTAAGAAAAGCCATTTAAAGAAAATGGAGACCCTTAAGCAGTACCGCGCTCTGCTCGATTAACGGGCTTCTCCCCCAAATGGCGGAGGCAAAAGATTGCCTGCTTAGGCGATGTTTCTCATGCCCCTGATCAATATCGTCAGAGGTATGAACACCGCATTCACTGCTCGAGACATCACCGTCTCCTTCGCCGGACATGAGGTTGTCCACGGCGCGAACCTGACGGCATCTCCCGGACGGATCACCGCTTTGCTTGGTCCGAACGGCGCCGGCAAATCCACCACGCTCCGGGCTGCCCTCGGGTTGGTCAAAGCCACCGGAACGAAGCACATCAATGGCACCATCGGGCTGCTCCTCGACGATGGCGGCCTCGTTAGCAGTCTCACCGGGCGTCAGCATCTCCAAGCAATGGCGAGGCTATATGGCGTCGATAAGCATCGAGTGCAAGAAATTTTAGAGCTGGTCGATATGTCGCACCGATGCGACCGGCAGATCAAAACCTACTCGTTAGGCATGAAGCGTCGTATAGCGCTAGCGGGAGCTCTGTTACAAAATCCCGACATCATCATCTTGGACGAGCCGTCTTCTGGTCTTGATCCTGACGGCATTCGTTGGTTAGGGGAAGTCTTGTGTGCGGAAGCTTCCCGTGGGAAGGCAATTATCATGGCAACCCATCATCTGGCTGAAGCAGCCGCAGTCGCCCACGACGTAGTCATCATTTCTCGTGGTCACACCACATTCACAGGCGTTCTCAGTGAAATCCCCGACCTTGAAGCCACCTACTTCGCCCACACTACGAAAGGCTAGACGTGAAATCCGAGTTTTATACCCTTCGTCACCTCCCGAACGTGCGAATCGTCGCCATACTCGCAGTTATGATGGCGGGCATCAGCGCTGTCCTGCAGTGGGCACTTCCGTTCCTTTTGAAAATTGACCCGCCACAAGTCGGTGACAGTCCTACGGGCCAACAGGTGCAGGCGCTTATCGACGGCTCCGACCCCACGACGTCCAGTTTCCAATTGGCCGCCCTCGACATCACAGGTTCTGGCCAGTCGACAGGCATTTCAATCTTCCTCATCGCCATTGTTGCACTCACAATCACCGCAGCTAGCTACCCATTTTCCAGCGGTGCAGTGGTGTGGAAGGTGGTTGGCGCTGGTTCGCGTATGAAATGGGTGCGTTCTTTGATCACGGTTGTACTTAGTACCGTCCTCCTAGTGTGCGCGGGAGCCTGCGTTCTTAACTCACTGATCGCACTGGTTGCGGCTCCGATGAATGATGTTTCACTGGTTGCTTCTGCTTCTAACGTCGCCGTCGTGTGGCTTCGGGGCAGCTTGGCGGTGCTACTACTGACCCTCGCGATCATCGGTGTCGTCTTAGCCATACGGAGGATCGGTCCAGCCATCGGCGTTATTGTCGCAGTGTTAATGGCAGGAGTGATCTTGGGAACTATCGGCGTCATGGCCGGGTGGGAACCGTATTTTTACAGTTGGCTTCCTTCTTCTGCTGTGTCAATTGCTGGTGGACAGGGGGCAACGCAGACTATGAATCCATGGGTAGGTATAGCTGTCCTTGCCGGCTGGTCGGTTGTGAGCATGGGACTTGGGCTCACCCGCTTTCACCGGGCAAATCTTTAACATGGACTACATGGATCGCCTTTCAGCCAGAGACATCGCTCTCGCTGTCATCGTTCTAGCCCTTGACCTCGTTGGGTTCCTGGTGGCTAGCTCGATGGACCCAACCCCCTTCAATACCGCATTGTCTCCAGCGCAGTTCTGGCTGATTCTTGGTGCCATCATTGCCAAAGGCATCCTCCTACTGTGGCGCCGTAAATTTCCCTTAAGCGTCCTACTCGGGATTTCTGCTACTGAGCTCCTGTGGTCCCTCTACTGTCTCGTCACCGCAGACCACAGCCTCGGCTATAACGGTATCGCTGCCTCGGTGGCTGCGTTTTCGCTAGCGCTGCACACGAAGTCAAAAACCCGCGACTCTATTTCCCTCATTATCTCGGGTCTCATTGTCGGCACCCTCCGCGCCATTGCCATGCCACCGCTGGGAGGAATCGAGCCTCCACTTTTTACTCTGCTCACAGCCCTGGGCTGGATGCTCCCCCTCATTGTGCTCTTTGCTATTGGACTCGCTGTCCGCAATAACCGCGAGCTCACCGCATCCCTCGCCCGCCAAGCAGAACTCGCTGAGGAAAACGCCGTTATCGAAGAGCGCGCCCGCATTGCGCGGGAGCTTCACGACACCACCGCCCATCACCTCTCAGCCATAGCCATCCAAGCTCAAGCCGCACAGGCATGCATCGATGTCAACCCCATCGCTGCCAAAGAACATCTCCAACACGTGACCTCGTCGACGACGAAGGCACTCCAGGATGTCCGCGCGACCGTTGGCAAGCTCTCGGTTTCCGATGCCGAAATACACCGCATCCCTCAGCCGACAAATTTACCTGCGCTAATTTCGGAAGTTCGCGCTCTGGGACAGGTAGTAACGTTTTCGGACACTTCCCACTTGTCGGAGGGCGAGTTGATTGCGGCTTATCGAATCACCCAAGAAGCTCTGACAAATGCCCGCAAACATACAACAGGCGCGCCTGTTGATGTCATGCTGAGCGATGATGAACTGCGGATCATCACCCGCGGCGCTTTCACGCATAGCCCCACGGGCCGTGGCACCATCAGCATCCAAGAGCGCGCCCGTGCTGTCGGTGCAACCGCTTTCAATGAACCTACCGAAGATGGTTGGCTGGTGCTCATTACCTGGAGGAAGCCATGATTCGAGTCTTGTTAGTTGATGACCAACCTCTGATCAGACAGGGATTAAAGGCAATCTTCGAGGCCACCGGAGAGATCCAAGTTGTGGCTGAGGCAGCTTCTGGAAATGAGGCTATAGCGGCTGCTAAAGCACGCGACATTGACGTGGTGTGCCTCGACATCCGCATGCCTGACGGGGACGGTATCTACGCGACCACGGAGATTAACAAGCAAGACAATCCCCCAGCAGTCATCGTGATCACGACCTTTGACCTAGACGGATACGTCTTTGGCGCCCTCGAAGCCGGTGCCTGTGGCGTCATGCTGAAAGACTCCCCAATGACCGACCTCATTCAAGGCGTCAAACACGCGGCCTCAGGTGAAGGCATGGTCGACGCTGCGGTTACTAAAAGGGTGATTGCGGAATTTGGTCGGCGGAAAGCGCGGGCCACGGTAGATTCAGCCCTACTCACGCCGCGCGAACTCGAGTGCGTACGGGCCCTGGGTAAAGGATTGACCAACATCGAAATCGGGCGCGAGCTGTATTTGGAGCCTTCTACGGTCAAGACTCATTTGTCATCTGCGATGGCCAAAGTGGGAGCTAGTTCGCGAGTACAGCTCGTGATCTGGGCATTTCGCGCAGGAGTGGTGAGCTAACTAGGGTGAGCGATTCCCAACACCACCCCGCAACCGGAGCACTGTTAACACCTTGGGTACAAAGTTATCCACAGGGTGGGGATAACTCTGTGGAAAACGAATTCCACAGCTTTTCTCCACACCCTGTGGATAAGTGTTTTCACGCTTCCCACAGCCCGCACAAAAACTTCGAATACAACCGATTAAGCTGCTGATCTGCGATTATCTTGGCGCACACGTTCGGTAAATTACAAAAATGTAGTTATCCACAATGTGGATAACTTATGTGGAATTCTTTCGCACAAAGGTTTTGGTGGATAACACACCCGAGTTATCCCCAAAGCCCAGCTCGCAGCGCCGCTAACACGGCTACCACGACAGCAATAAGCCATATCCCCAGCCACCGCAGCCACGCACGTTGGCGAAAGAGGAATGGTGCCAACAGCAGTCCTGTGAGCAAGCCACCCAAGTGCCCCCACACGGAGACATTCTCCGCCACGAAGCTGTAGATAACGTTGGCCACCACGAGGACGATGGGCGCGCGCAGGTCAAGACCGCGGCTGCGGTACACACCAATGAGTAGACCCATGAGCGCGAAGAGGGCACCGGAGGCGCCCACCGTAGGTGTGCCGTAATCCATCCACAGCACTGCGGCGGAAGAGCCCACGATGGAGATGAGATAGGCCGCCACATACAGAGCACTGCCCAGGGCGCGTTCTACTTCCCTGCCCACAAAGAACAGCATCACCATGTTGACCAAGAGGTGCCCGGCGTCGAGATGCATGAAGCCCGCGGTAATGACAGTTGTGGGGTGTGCGGACACGTCAGGGCCCCACAGCGTCCAGTCTTGGGCCAGCATGCTGCGATAGTAGGGCGCGGAGAGGGACGAGCCTTGAATGGCCGTGGCACACCAAGCACCGATGCACAGCACCATGAGCACCAGGGTGGCCGGTGCTGATTTCAGATAGTTCTTCACGCAGACTCCTAAAACAACGAGCCCGCCACCACTTCACGTGGCAGCGGGCTCGGATGAAAAGCTAAGAACGCTTAGGCGATCTCGATGGACTCGATGACAACGTCCTCAGCCGGACGGTCCATGCGGTCGGTGGAGACCTTCGCAATCTTGGACACGACTTCCTGAGAAGCCGCATCGGTGACCTCACCGAAGATGGTGTGGTGGTTGTTCAGGTGCGGGGTCGGCGCCACGGTGATGAAGAACTGGGAACCGTTGGTGCCCGGGCCGGCATTCGCCATGGCCAGCAGGAACGGGCGGTCAAACTGGAGCTCCGGGTGGAACTCATCCTGGAACTGGTAGCCGGGGCCGCCACGGCCGGTGCCAGTCGGGTCACCGCCCTGGATCATGAACTGGTCGATGACGCGGTGGAAGATAGCGCCATCGTAGAACGGGCCAGACTGCTCACCCTTGGCGTTCTGGGTGGTGTAGTCCTTCTCGCCCTTAGCCAGGCCGATGAAGTTCTCAACGGTTACCGGTGCGTGGTTACCGAACAGGTCGATAACAATGTCACCGTAGTTGGTGTGCATCGTTGCAGTTGCGGTCTTCTGAGTCATGCCAGCCATTGTATGGAAATTTCCACCAATGCGTTGTTCCGGCGCGACGCTGTCAGCGATCTGCGTAGGGTTACAAGCATGATTCGCGCCATTCTCTTCGATCTCGATGACACCCTCATGGACCACACCGCCGCGATGCATGCGGCCGTTGAGGAGTGGCTGCCGGGCGGGCACCACAAGCGCTTCGCCGAGATTGAAAGGAAATGGTTCGCCGCCTACGAGCGCGGCGAGGTCACCCACCAAGGCCAGCGCGTGGAGCGCTGCCGCGAGTTCCTGGGGCGCCCAGAGATGACGGAGCAGGAGGCACTGGCGGAATATGCCAAGTATTTGGCCGCGTATGAAAAGCACTGGCAGGCGCTTGATGACGCCCTCCCTACCCTCGAGCACGTCCTGTCCCGCGGCCTCAAAGTGGGCGTTTTAACGAACGGGGCTCGTGAAATGCAGGAGGGCAAGCTCAAGGCGGGCGGGCTCGACCTGCCAGGCGTTGAGCTCTTTCCCACCGTGGAGATGGGCCACCCGAAGCCGCACCCAGAGGCCTACCTCGAAGCTTGTCGGCACTTAAGGGTGGAACCGGGCGCCACTCTCATGGTGGGCGATTCGGTGGCCAATGATGTCGAAGGCGCCCGTGACGCGGGTCTCAAGGCACTGCACTTCGATAGGGGCGGAAACGGAGACATCGCCGCGCTCAGTGAGCTGACGGCGATGGACTTCGTTTAAATCAAGAGAAGTTTAAATCAAGAGATTTAAACTTAGAGGCTGGCGCGGACCTCGTCCCGGGCGAGGACCAGGTTGCGCAGGGAGGCCTCGGTCTCCTCGTAGCCGCGGGTCTTCAGGCCGCAGTCCGGGTTGACCCACAGGCGCTCGACCGGCACGTTCTTGAGCGCCGCGCGGATGAGCTCGGCCATCTCCGCCACGGACGGGATGCGCGGGGAGTGGATGTCATAAATGCCCGGGCCGATCTCGGAGTGGAACTTCTCATCGATATCCTCGAGCAGCTCCATGCGGGAGCGGGCCGCCTCGATGGAGGTGACGTCGGCGTCGAGGCCGGCGACGGCGTCGATGATCTGGCCAAACTCCGAGTAGCAGAGGTGCGTGTGGATCTGGGTTTCAGGCTTCGCCTGCAAGGAAACCACTCGGAAGGAGCGCACGGCCCAGTCGAGGTAAGCCTTGCGGTCCTTCTCGCGCAGCGGCAACAGCTCACGCAGGGCGGGCTCATCGATCTGGATGATGTCGATGCCGGCCTCTTCGAGGTCACGGACTTCGTCGGCCAGCGCCACGCCGAGCTGGTCGGCGGAGACGGACTGGTGGACGTCATCGCGCACGAAGGACCAGGCCAGAATGGTCACCGGACCGGTGAGCATGCCCTTGACGTGCTTCTCGGACAGGGACTGCGCAAACTTCGCCCACTCGGTGGTCATGGCCTTCGGGCGGGAGATGTCACCAACCACGATTGGCGGACGGGTGCAGCGGGAGCCGTAGGACTGGACCCAACCGTTCTCGGTGACGACGAAGCCGTCGAGAAGCTCGGCGAAGTACTGCACCATGTCGTTGCGCTCCGGCTCGCCGTGGACCAGGACGTCGAGGCCCAAGCGCTCCTGCAGCTCGATGACGGACTTCACCTCGTTGCGCAGGGCCTCGGTGTAGTCGGCGTCGGAGAGCTCGCCCTTGCGGTGCGCGGCGCGGGCAGCGCGGATCTCAGAGGTCTGCGGGAAGGAACCGATGGTGGTGGTCGGCAGCTGCGGCAGGCCGAGGGCCTCCTGTGCCTTGTTGCGCTCCGCGAACTCCGGCTGGCGCTGGACCTGGCCCTCCGGCAGCTGCGCGGTGCGCTCCTGCACGGCCTGGTTGTGGATACGTGAGGACTCGGCGCGGGTGCGCACGGCGCGGTCGGCCTGCGCGTATGCCTCCGGGGCGTCGAGCGGGCCGGCGGCGAGTGCTACGACCTCACGGATCTTCTCATCAGCAAAAGCAAACCAGGTGGCGACGTCCACCGGCAGGGAGGTCTCCGCCTCCACGGTGTGCGGCACGTGCTGCAGGGACACGGAGGTGGTCACGGAGACATCCGCGCCCAGGGACTCCAGCTTCTCGCGCAGGTCGCGGAGGTTGGCGGCCCAGACGTTGCGGCCGTCGACGAGGCCGGCGGAGAGGTGGGTGACCTCGGCGAGCTTGGCCACACGCTCGAGGTAGGAGGTGTCTAGGGCCAGAGTGCCGACGGAAAGATCCACCTGGACTGCTTCCGGCTGCAGCTCGGCGACAGCGTCGAGGCCAGCGTTGAGGGAACCATAGGGCGTGGTCAGGTAAACCTGCGGGCGCTTCTCCGCGCCCAGGATGCGGCCATAGGCGCTCTTGAGTGCGGCGGCCAAGGTGGCGTCGTCAGCGGCGGCGAGGTCGGCGACCAGGGCCGGCTCGGCGAGCTGGATCCATTCAACGCCGGCGTCGTGAAGCTCAGCCAAAACGGTGAGGTAGGACTCGACTGCCTGATCGAGGTGGTCCAGGGGCTGCTTGGTGGCGCCCTCAGCCTGCTTGGACAGCGCCAGCAGGGTCACCGGGCCGACGAGGACTGGGCGCACAGTGTGGCCGGCGGCGCGGGCCTCCTCGACGATCTTCAGCACGCGCTGCGGACGGGCGCTAAAGGTCTGGTCATCGGTGATCTCAGGAACAATGTAGTGGTAGTTGGTGTCGAACCACTTAGTCATCTCCAGCGGCGCCGTGTCCTTGTTACCGCGGGCCAGGGTGAACTCATCATCGAGGCTCTCGCCCTGGGCAGCGCCCACGGTCAGCGCGGTCTCGAGGACGTGGTCGTAGTAAGCAACGTCGGCCGGGATGGCGTAATCCTCAGTGAGGCCCAGCTCCTTGAGGCGGGCATAGGTGTCAAGGCGCAGGGAGTGCGCGGCGGACTCGAAAGTCTCGGCGTCGATCTTGCCGGACCAGTAGGACTCCAGCGCGCGCTTGAGCTCGCGGTGGGCACCGACGCGCGGGTAGCCCTCAATCGTGGCCTTAGGGAAGGATGCGGTCATGGGATGACTCCAATTCGATGTAGCAGGTCAGTCGTGATGTCTGGATTGTTGTGCGTGTAGATGTGCAGCCCGTCGGCGCCGGCGTTCATCACCGACTTCGCCAGCTTGGCCGTAATCTGCATGCCGATTTCTTTCTCTTCCTCGGGGGAGGTCGCTGCCGCGAGCTGGTCGAGGACCTTGGTCGGCCCATCCAACCCGGACAGCTGGCACATTCGCTCCACCCGGGCGCGGCTCGTCATCGGCATGATCCCGGGGATGAGCGGAATGCGCACACCTGCCAGCCGGGCACGCTGGGCAAAGCGGACGTAATCCTCCGCGTCGAAGAAAAGCTGGGTGATGGCGAAGTCTGCGCCGAGGCGCTGCTTGGCCAAAAGGACGTCGATATCCTCGTCCGGTGTGGCGGACTCGGCGTGGCCGTTGGGATAGCAGGCCACGCCCACCGCCAAGCGGCCGGCTGCCAAGCGCGCCACGCGGTCGGATTCCCAGCGGCGGATGAGCCGGACCAGGGAATCGGCGTGCGGCAGGTGACCTTCGGGCATGCCGCCCTCCGGAAGGTCGCCGCGGAGGGCAAGGAGGCCGCGCACGCCGGCGTCGACCAGCGTGTCGATCCAGCCAACGAGCTCTTCCTCTGTGCCGGCGGTGCAGGCCAGGTGGGCCAAGGGACGCATCGCTGTATCGCGTGAGATCTTCTCAATGAAGGCTGCGGTTCCCTCCAGCCACCCAGAGCGCTGGGAGCTGGTGACGGCGATGTAATCAGGGTTATACGCGGCGAGCATGGCGAGCAAGCGGTCAATCTTTGCAGCGTCCGCATCATGACGCGGCGGGATCACCTCGAAGGAGAGAGCGGTACGCTTAAGCTCCTTGGGCGTATCTTCGCTGATTTGGTCTAGTGGTGCGGATGCGGAAAGTCGCGGGGACATGCTCACCTCCTCTGCAGGTTATCGTTGTTTATCTTCGATGTTGATGTCCCAAAACGTACCAAGCTGTCCATTTTGAGCGAAAGGCTTTTTTCTTTGGTAATACCTTTAGAACCCAGTCAGCTGCACCGTTAGCCCATAGCGCTAGTGAATAAAAACCCGGCCCATCCGTACAAAGCTGTCTATTTTCTTTGGACAGCTCGCCACCTGGCGCATCTGGTGGCGGGACCTGCGCGCCACCACTACGCTGAAAGGGAGTACCCAGCGCTAACGCGGGCGCGCATATACAGTGCCCCGCCGAAAAGTCACTTCAGTATTGACGTAAAGGAGCACCTAAACCCATGAACCCCGCCGCCCTGTCCACCGCCATCAGCGCCACCTCCGCCCTGGTGGAGCGCCTCAAGGAACGCCGCGACGAGAAGGCCCGTGAGGCCTACTCCGTCCTGGAGACCGCCGCCGCCCGGATGGAAGAGCGAGATGGCGAGTGGTTCCCGGAGGCCCGCCGCGAAGCGGGCGCCGTAACCAAGGCCGCGCATGCCCGCCTCGAGCGCACCCTCGAACAGCTCAAGGAGCGCAGCGAGGAAACCACCGAGAAGCTCTCTGAGGCTGCATCAGAGGCCCAGGATAAGGCCTCCAAGCAGTGGAAGAAGACCCGCAAGCAGGCGGAAAAGAAGGCCTCCAAGGCCCGCAAGCAGGCCAAGAAGAAGGCGTCCAAGGCTGAGAAGAAGGCGCAGAAGCAAAGCGCTAAGTTGCAGAAGAAGGCCCGCCGCCTCGGTGGCAAGGACAAGAAGAAGGGCTCAAAGATCTGGCTGATCTCCGCGCTCATTGCCGCCATTGCTGCCATCGGCGGTGGCATCTACTACTTCTTCACCCAGAAGAAGGAGAAGGAATCCGCCGTTCCGCCGCGCGTTGAGGACTTCTCCTCCCCGTCCGCGCCGCAGGGCTCCACCTTGGTCTACACCTCCACCACCGAGGACGATGCCACGCATGGCTCCGACTTGGCTGAGGAGGGCGTCGTCGAGCGCGACGAAGAGCTGCTGGGCTCGCTGGATGAGCAGCTGGCCAAGCACCGCGAGGAAGAAACCGCTATTCAGGACGCCGTCGAGACCGAAATTGAGGTCAGCAACGCCGACAAGAAGGATGCCGACACCTCCCGCATCACCGATGATCACGAGTCCGAGGGCAAGCACCGCCTCCAGACCGAGGACGAGAACTAAACCCCCATCCTTGGGGTGCACGTTTAGTTGCCTTGATCTCACTTCTTTGCCCCCGCGCGCCCGACCTGCTTGAATTGAAGGATAATCGGCATCGATCTTTAAAGATCGGTGCCCGCGCGCTGTTTTGCGCGGGAAGCCCTATCAACAGCAGCCAAGGAGATCAGGCATGAGCTTTGAGTCGCTCGTAGTCAAGCTCAAGAGCGGGGAGACCTTTTATTTCCCCGCAGGTGCCGTGAGCGGCGATCCGTCCACCCGCGTGGATAACCTACGCTTTGCCATCGAAAACGGCACACAGTTTAGCTCCGTCGATGATTATGGAGTCGACCGCGAATTCAACGGCTATGACGTGGAGAACTACCACCTAGCTTAAATTCCCACAGTGAGTCATTGATCGTAATCTGAATCACTCCCTTATGCGTTGTGCGCTATAGGATGAGTTCTTATGACTCACTACCCCCGCATGCGGACGTGGTCGTGGTACCTCCCCGATGAGCCCCCGTCCGGGGAGGTCTCCCTCACTGAGACCACCGACTTCTCCCGGCCCGGCACCGCCACGTGGCGGCTGCTTGGTGCCCAACGCACCGGCGTTATCGGCATCTTCGTTGCCACCCTCATCAACGCTCCGCTGGGGGCGTTGGTCTCCGTCATCATCGGCCAGACCACGCAGTATGCCTTTTCCGATCCCTCGTGGCGCACCGTAGCCCTGCCGCTTGCGGCCACGGCGATCCTCCTCTTCATCGCCTATATCTGCGAGGCCACGGCAGATGCGTTTACTGATCTGAGTCAGGCCCGCACCACGCATACGCTGCGGCTGAACTTGCTGGATAAGCTGCTGGGCGCTTCTACCGCAGGCATAAGCCCCGGCCGGCTACTCAACACGATGGATGAGGATTCGCACTACATTGGCCAGCTCAAGCAGATCCTCAACTTCCCACTGGTCATGGTGGGCTACCTCTTAGGCGCAGTGGTCAGCCTCGCCCCGATTTCCTGGCAGGTCTCAGCTGTACTGCTGGTTGGCGCGCTCGCCACCGCGCTGGCCTCCTGGGCCACCACGAAGCCGCTGACTAAGATTGCCGCGCGCCGCCGCCAGCTGGAGAACACCGCGTTGTCACTCGCTACGGACTTTGCGCAAGGTTCACGCGTGATTAAGGGCCTCGGCGCCAAGGAGATTTCCCGCCAACGCTTTTCCGACGCCGCCCAGGACTCCTTGGGTGCCATGCTCCGCGAGGCCAAGCTTTCCGCCCTCATGGCCTGGCTGCGCCAGATGGTTCCCGCGTCCTTTGCCGTGGGCATTCTTGCCTGGACCTCCTGGGAAACCTTCGAGGGACGCATCGCCCCCGGCGGGATGATGGCGATTACCATGCTCGTCCCGCCCGCGCTCACAGCATTAGGTGTCTCTCTGGGCCTGCTCACTGAAAACTGGGCGCGGGCTCGGGCCTCCGTGGAGCGCGTTGGCGAACTGCTCGGCCAGCTTTCTTCCAATACCACCGAGGCCGCCGGCACGCCCATCGACCTCTCCCCAGGCTTGCACGTGTGGATGCCCATCACCAACGAGGGGCGCAGCACTGTGGATTCCTGGGTGCGCTACCTCCATGAGCAGGGTGCCTTGTGCCCACCGCACCGCATCTCCGTGTTGGAGGGCACCCTGCAGGACAACGTCGATCCGCTCCGCAGTGCTAGCGCTACGCAGCTTCACGACGCCCTCCACGCCTCCGCCTGCGAGGATATTGTTATCCGCCTCGGTGGGCTTGGGCCCAACGGCGAGCTGCCCACCGCGCCCATTGGTGAGGCCGGCCTCAACCTCTCCGGTGGCCAGCGTCAGCGCGTCGCGCTGGCCCGCGCGCTCGCTGTGGACCCAGAAGTTCTCCTGCTGGACAACCCCACGACGGGGCTGGATTCGTTGACCCTGGCGGACGTGGCCAAGCGCGTGCGTGAGCTGCGCGCTGGCAAGATCACCGTGATCATTACATCCGCCTCCACGTGGGCAGCCAACGCCGATGAGGTGGTGGAACTATGAGCCCTGCTCACAAGACCACCAATGACAACCGCGCAGATGCCCTAGCTCCCGCCTCACCGAGGGAGTGCCTCCGTTTTCTGAAGACCCTGCCCAGTGCCCCGAGCAGGCTGGGCATCGCCCTCTTCTTTGTGCTTTTTAGCATCACAGTCATCATGATGAACCTGGTCTCCCAGGTGCTCGGGCGCGTCGTCGATATCATCCAGGGCGTGGAGGTCCCCGTCCTGGGTACGGGCCGCGCAGCCATGGTGGGCGCGCTGGTTATTATCGCCGTGGGCTACCTCGTGGAGGTCACTGGCCGCACCGTGGGCCGCTACCTGGTTACCTCCACTACCCGCCGGCTCTCGGTGGATCTGCGCACGTCAGCGCTGGATTCCACCCTCGGTGCTCCCGTGCCAGCCGTCATGGAATTGGGCACCGGCAACATCATTACGCGCCTGTCCAAGGACATCGACACCGTGGTTATGACGATCTCCATGATGGGTGATCGCCTCGTACTCACACTCTTCATGCTGCCGCTGACCGCGCTCATGATGGTCTTCATCCACCCCGCCTATGCGCTCCTCTTCATCGCGGTGAGTTGTCTGCTCTATCCCTTCATCCGCGGCACCATGCGCGATATCCCCGCCGTAGCCAACGAGGTGTCCTCGGTGGAGGCCTACCGCAACAACGTCCTGCTGGACACCATCCGTGCATTGGAGACCCTCCGCCAGTTCTCCCTGAAGGACTGGGCCCATGCACGCATGGAGCGCTATTCCTGGGACACGGTGCAGGCCTGGGGTGATAAGGTTCCGCTGATCAACCGCATCCTGGGCCAAGGCGCCCTGGCCTTTGCGGTGTTGCTCTTGGGATCGGTCCTCATGTCCGTGCCCATGGTGATGTGGGAATGGTTGACCCCCGGTGAGGCCACCGCCGCGGTGCTGCTGGTGATGCGGCTGGAGATCCACGTCTTCAACATCCTCTTCTTCGCCGGCGAGATCCAGCATTCCGTGACGTCTCTCGGCCGCGCGGTGGCGCTGGCGACCCTGGCGAACAACGCTGGCGCTCCAGACCTCAAGGACACGCCCCGGCTCACCTCCGCGCCGGCCATCACCATTGATCACCTTTCCTATTCCTATCCCGGTGGGGCGCCCGTGCTTGACGACGTCTCCCTCACCCTCACCGCCGGCACCACCACTGCCCTGGTGGGTACGTCCGGTGCGGGTAAGTCCACGCTCGCCGCCCTCGTGGCGGGCCTGCAGTACCCTTCGGCGGGGAGCATCAGCCTCGATGGCATCGATACCGCCACCGTGCCGAACACGTGGATTACAGAGCACGTCGCGCTCATTACCCAAGAGGTCCATCTCTTCTCCGGCACCTTGCGCGAGGATCTGTTGCTGGCCAAACCTGACGCCAGCGATGAGGAGCTATGGCAGGCGCTTAACACCGTGGGCTTGGATGAACATTCGCGGTGGCTGCCTCAGGGCCTGGATACGAAGATTGGCGCCGGCAACGAGGAGATCGGTGCGGAGGCCGAGCAGCAGCTTTCTCTGGCTCGCATGATTCTGCGCCAGCCGCCGGTGCTCATCATGGATGAGGCGACTTCCGAGGCCGGTTCCGAGCACGCAGAAGTGCTCGAAGACGCCGCTAGAGCAGTCACGAAGAGCCGCACTGCGCTCGTCGTTGCCCACCGCCTGGACCAAGCCCGCGAGGCCGACCGCATCATCGTCATGGAACAGGGTCAGATCGTCGAGGATGGCACCCACACCGAGCTCATCGATCTGGGCGGGCGCTATGCCTCGGCCTATGCCCAGTGGGAGCATGGGAAGTAGGTAGTTCGGCGCCGCGTCCTACCATGGAAACTATGCATCTTCTTTCCCTCACTGAAGCTGACCGTACCTACCTGGCCCGTATTAACTTTCTCGCCGATACCTTTGGCGATGAGCACAAGGAGCTTCCTGCGGGCTTCGAGGAAGGCTTTGACTACTACCTCGGCAGTTGGGAGCCTTCCCGTGGAGGTTTCATCGCCTGGGAGGGCCACGTCCCTGCCGGTGGCGTGTGGCTGAACTGGGGAACGGCGCAACGCCATGGTTTTGGCCACGTTATTGAAGGCATCCCGGAGCTCGCCCTAGCCGTGGAACCTCGCTTCCGCAGCCAGGGAGTAGGCACCCTGCTTATCGACGCCGCCACCGAACTCGCCCGCGAGATGGGCGCCCCGGGTATCTCACTGTCGGTGGCTAAAGATAATGAACGCGCCCACCGTCTCTACCTGCACCTTGGCTTCGAGCCGGTGGGCGAAAGCGATGGCCACATCATCCTGGTCAAGCGCTTCAAGGCCGCCGAATAAGTCAACCCCCGGCAAAGCTAAAGGGCGCTCACCATGTGAGCGCCCTGTGGAGCATAGGGGAATCGAACCCCTGACCTTTGCATTGCGAACGCAACGCTCTACCAACTGAGCTAATGCCCCAATACCTGTAGAGCGTACTCCTCCCAGTAGAAGCAGCGAAATCACCCCTGGACGGGTCTAGCAAAACCTCAGGAGTTAATTTCTTTCACTCTAGTTGCGTGTCACTAGGGATAATCCACCTTCACCGGGCAGACAATAAGGGGTCTGAAAAAGTCTGTGGAAGGTTGTCATGCGCCGAAAAAGTGTTCTTGTTCGCTCCCTCATCGCCCTTGCGGCAGCCACGGCCCTGCCTGGCACCGCTACTGCGGCAGCGGAGTTTCCCGCACTCCCCCAACTCCCCGACGTCCAGAAGGACATTCAACGACTAGAACAGGACGCCTACGATGCTCTTCCCAAGGAGCTTCAGAGCAGCCCAGTCTTTGCAGGCTCCTCGCGGCCGGCTGGGAAGCCCGCGCCGACCGGCAAACAGCAGTCGCAGTCGGTTGCTGATTCCACCTGTTCCAACTGCGTGGCCATCACCTATGACGATGGGCCTGGTGAATTGACTGCTCAGCTCCTCGATACCCTGAAGGCCAAGGACGCCCACGCCAGCTTCATGGTTTTAGCCCCCAGCGCCTCCACGCACCCGGAGCTGCTACGCCGCATGAAGGCTGAGGGCCACACCGTGGGAAACCACACCGCAACCCACCGTGAGCTCAACAAGCTCTCCCCCAGCGACGTGGACGGCGAAATCAAGGCCGGTGCCGCCGCCATCAAGGCAGCGACGGGTGAGAACCCTCGCTGGATGCGTCCCCCGTACGGTGCCACCAACGGCACCGTGGAGGCCGCTGCGAAGGCTAATGGCCAGGCACAGGCCCTGTGGTCCGTCGACACCGTGGATTGGAAGGACCGCAATTCTGAGCACGTCTGCGAGGCCGCAGTCAACGGCGCACAGGCCGGCTCCATCGTCCTCATGCACGACATCCACGCCACGACCGTAGGAGCCGCAGACTGCGTCATCGACGGGCTACGTGCGAAGGGCCTCGAGCCTGTAAGCCTCGACCGCCTCATCCCCAATCCCCAGGCGGGAAGGCAGTACTTCAGGCGATAGTGCACGAAACAGCCAATTAGGTAACTCAAGCCGTCAGCAGTATGCGGTTCACTTGCCCCTTAGCTGCTAGGTAAGATTTGGTAGCTTTAAACAGCTAAGTCTAAAGGTAGATCCGCGATGTCTCTCAGTCGATTACCTTCTAACAAGGTGCGCATGAGTTCCTTAGCATCGTCTGAACCTACCTCTGAGACTGCTTGTTGAAGTTCAGGCAGCATTACGTGGTAGACCATGTCTACATCACCTGTGCCGAGCGCCAAGGACGCAATACGGCTCATTGTTGGTTCAGCAGTCACAGCAACAATGTGGGGTGCTCGGCCTTTGCGATTGCGTATTAGGTTTAAAGCTTCAGAGCGGGTGTTCTGGGAGCGGTCTGAGCGCATAGTGAACTTGCAAGAGACCACGGCATGTATGAATCCGGGTGTTTCACCGTTGGAAGCACGGAAAGGGGACAGCAGTGCTTGTTCTTTATCAACAATCGGCAAGTCTGCGTTAATAACATTATCGGAGGCTGCACTGCGGATAACTACAACATCAGGAGATATGACGTAGCTATTTCCGAGCGCAGCGCCAAGTTCCGGATGCTGCTTTACGGCTTCGGCAAGTTCAGCCAAGTGACGATACGGCTCATAACGGGCAAGATGGTCTTGACGTCTAGAGTTACCTAAATTTTGAACCATCCAATCCCCGGGACGAACTGTTTGCATATAAGGAAATGTCGCTGCTAGGAACGTTTGCACAGCTTTTTCAAAATTTGCCCCCGTCGATTGTCCGGCGCCCTTACCTTGAACTAAAGGAACATTGAGCTGACGCGCAATGTGTGCCGAAAGTACTTTACTGGCGCGCTGACCTCTATCAGCATTGGAAGCGATCCTTTCTCCACTTGGCGTGTCAGTGAGAGCCAACACACCCGAATCAATTAATTGCTGGTGAAACTGTTTACGTGTAGCTGTAATTAAGGCTGGTTGAGTCATAGTTAGAACCTTAGTGAATCTGGTACGCGAGTTGGTTCAGCAGCGTAAACACCATCAGGTAGTGGTTCTTTATTTAATGCCGCAGCGATCCGCGAGCCGACGGCCTCAGCCACAGGGGGTGGGAAAGCATTACCGACCTGCCGCCATTGCGCGGTCTTCTTCCCCTGCCAAATCCAGTTTTGAGGGAATCCCTGAATCACGCCGCCCATCTGAACAGTGAGACGTGGTAAGTCCTTGTCGAGGTTAGTTGGGAAATCTTCTTCAGGAGCAGTCTCGGCAATTGAAGTTCCTTTTACTCCGAGTTCTTTCCAAGCAGCTTTGGCTCTTGTGGGTCCAACATCGGGGCCGCCGTGCTTCTTGGACCCTCCAACCAGAGTTGGCGCTACCTTGTTCGCCTTTTTAGCCCACTCTGCGGCACCTGTCCAACCATTTTGTCCCATAAGTATTTCTAAAGCTTCGCCCACGGTCTTCCATTGCCAGTTCGCTGGCGGCCAGAAGAAGTAGGGAGCGTATTCTTCTTTGACTGCGACCAGAATAAACCGCGGCCGAAGCTGGGGAACTCCATAGTCAGCAGCTTGAAGCAGCTTCCAAAAGACGCTGTACCCCATTTGCTCCAGACGAGTGATGATGCGAGCACGATATTCTTCAAACCGCTTTTGCCCTAGGCCCTTAACGTTTTCCAGCATTACAGCGCGTGGATCTATCTGCTTGATCATTTCCAAAGCGCGGGGAAAGAGGTCACGTTCATCGTCTTCACCAAGTTGCTGTCCTGCGATAGAGAAGGGTGGGCATGGGACACCACCAGCAAAGAGATCCGCTCCTACATAAGGCTCAGGATCGAATTCGAGGACATCTGCTTCAACAACATTCCAATGCGGTCGGTTAACGCGAAGGGTTTGAACGGCAAACTCGTCGATCTCTACTGCAACCAAATGCTCAAAACCAGCGTTTTCGAGACCCAAAGCTTGACCGCCGGCGCCAGCGCAGATTTCAACAGAAGTTAACGAGTTATGCACGCCGCTGATTGTACATAGCCCACCGGACCTTCAAGAGAGCAATGACACGAATAAGGCAAGGAGGTCGAACGCATGTTTGAATTAAGATGGGTGCTGGAGCAATTGGTAGCTCGCTGCTCATGCCAAACTCGCGAAGCAAAGGTCAGCAGCCCTCGATTCATATAAACGGCTCTAGGGTTCTTTTCTTCCCCTTGCTCACCCAGCCGGCTGCTCGAGAGAGTCTCCGGCATATGGTGGCGAAGCCTGCTTATCCCGGAGCCCATCGAGCCACACGAAATGTCCCTTAAGCGGTTAACCCGACCTAACCCCCCTAGGGTCAAGGAGCCAACGCAAGAGGCACCCAGCGTTTCCGCCGAGCGCCTTCCACTTATGCTGTGGAGCATAGGAGAATCGAACTCCTGACCTTCTGCTTGCAAAGCAGATGCTCTACCAATTGAGCTAATGCCCCATTGTTCCGTGGTGGGCCTAGCTGGAATCGAACCAGCGACCTCATCGTTATCAGCGATGCGCTCTAACCGACTGAGCTATAGGCCCTTGACCGGAACGAGTAGTAACTCTACATAGGACCGGCGATCTATTACAAATCGCCAGGTCATATGTAGTTTTTCGCGGTGATATTCTCTAGTTAATCGGTTCGTCTTGCAGTCGAATCTTGAATCCACCGAAGACGTCCACGATGGCGTTGTAGATCACAGCCATAATGGGCGCCAGGATGGTCATCAGCACAGCAATGATGGCACCAAACAGTGCGGCCGCAGAGACGACCAATCCGAAGGAGACCTCAAAGCCGCCGCCGACACCGCCGACGAGGCTGTTGAAGGAATCCCAGATGCCTGCCTGGTCAAGGCCGACGTACAACAAGCACACGGCGATGAGCCAGGCCACGAGGCCGACGAGGGACATGGCCAAGCCAACGCGGAACGCCGACATGGGCGAAATCCGGGCGAGGTGAAGCTCTCGTCCAATCATGGGTTACTCCTCGTCCTTATCGGCATCCTTGCTGTCAGCTTCGTCCTGCTGGGAGTCTTCGCCAGACTTGAGGTGCTCAGGCTTGACGTCTTCCACGGACTTCTCACCCTTGGCTACTGCCTGGGCGTCTTCCTCACCATCGTCCTCAACGTTGCGGTCGATGGCCAGCAGCTCGACGTCATCAGCCAGGTTAACCAGGCGAACGCCCATAGTGGCGCGGGAGCTCGGACGGATCTGGTTGACCTCGGTGCGGACAACGCCACCGGCAGAGGTAATGGCGAAGATCTCGTCGTCTTCGTCGACGGAGATGGCCGCAATGAGCTTGCCGCGCTTCGGGGTGTACTTGAAGGTCATCACGCCGAGGCCACCGCGGCCCTGCGGGGTGTACTCCTCAATCGCGGTGCGCTTGCCGTAGCCGCCAGAGGTGGCCACCAAGAGGAACTGACCGTCGCTGACCACAGACATGGACAGCAGCTGATCATCGCCGCGGAAACGCATGCCCTTCACGCCGGCAGTAGCGCGGCCCATCGGACGCAGCTGGTCATCGTCCGCGGTGAAACGGATGGCCTGACCCTGTTCAGAGGTGAGCAGGATGTCATCGCCCTCGTTGACCAGCTGGGCGCCGATCAGCGCATCGCCCTCGTTGAGGTTGATAGCGATGAGACCAGCGGAACGTGCAGATTCGTAGTCGGTGAGGCGGGACTTCTTTACGCGGCCCTGCTGGGTAGCAAGGACGAGGTAAGGAGCGTCCTCGTAGGACTGAATCTGGATGACCTGGGCGATCTTCTCCTCCGGCTGGAACTCCAGCAGGTTGGCCACGTGCTGGCCGCGGGCGGTGCGGCCAGCCTCCGGAAGCTCGTAGGCCTTGAGGCGGTAGACGCGACCGAAGTTGGTGAAGAACAGGATCCAGTCGTGCGTGGAGCAGACGAAGAAGTTCTTGACAATATCGTCCTGCTTTAGTTCCGCGCCGCGCACGCCCTTGCCACCGCGCTTCTGTGCCTTGTAGGCATCCACCTTGGTGCGCTTGGCATAACCGGTAGCGGTGATGGTGACAACGACGTTCTCGCGGGCGATGAGGTCCTCATCGCTAACGTCGCCGGAAGCGGCAACGATCTGGGTGCGGCGCTCATCACCGTACTTTTCGACGATCTCCTCCAGCTCATCGTGGACGATCTGACGCTGGCGCTCCTCGCGGGCCAGGATGTCCTTGAGGTCCGCGATGATCTCCTCGATCTCCGCCAACTCATCAATAATCTTCTGACGCTCCAGAGCGGCCAGGCGACGCAGACGCATGGCCAGGATGGCATCGGCCTGGATCTCGTCGACGCCGAGAAGCTGCATCAGGCCTTCGCGGGCCTCCTCCACCGTCGGGGAACGACGGATGAGCGCGATGACCTCATCGAGCATGTCGAGCGCCTTGACCAGACCGCGCAGAATGTGGGCGCGCTTCTCAGCCTCATCAAGGCGGAACTGGGTACGGCGGACGATGACCTCAATCTGGTGGGCCACGTAGTAGTTCAGCATCTGATCCAGACGCAGGGTGCGCGGCACGCCATCGACGATGGAGAGCATGTTGGCGCCGAAGGAGGTCTGCAGCTGGGAGTGCTTGTACAGGTTGTTGAGGACAACGCGGGCCACAGCATCACGCTTGAGGGTGACCACGATGCGCATACCTACGCGGTCGGAGGACTCGTCCTCGATCTTGGCGATTCCCGCGATCTTGCCGTTGACCACGGACTCCGCGATGTTGGAGATCATGTTATCCGGGTTGACCTGGTAGGGCAGCTCAGTGATAACGATGGTCTGGCGGTTGCCCACCTCCTCGATGGAGGTGACGCCGCGCATGCGGATGGAGCCGCGGCCGGTGGTGTAGGCATCCTTGATGCCCTGATCGCCCACGATGAGGCCCGCAGTCGGGAAATCCGGACCCTTGACGCGCTCCATGCAGGCAGCCAAGGCTTCTTCCTCAGAAGCATTCGGGTTATCAAGCAACCAGTAAATAGCCTCCGCCAACTCGTTAAGGTTGTGCGGCGGGATATTGGTGGCCATACCGACGGCGATACCGCCGGAGCCGTTCATCAACAGGTTCGGAACGCGGGAGGGCAGGATAGTCGGCTCCTGCGTCTTGCCGTCGTAGTTCGGCGCAAAGTCAACGGTGTTTTCGCGGATATCACGCACCATCTCCATCGCCAGCGGCGTCATACGGCACTCGGTATAACGCATAGCTGCCGGGCCGTCATTACCGCGGGAGCCGAAGTTACCCTGGCCGTCGACCAGCGGGTAGCGCATGTTCCACGGCTGGGCTAGGCGCACGAGGGTGTCGTAGATAGCGGAGTCACCGTGCGGGTGGAACTGGCCCATCGTGTCCGAGACTGGGCGGGCGGACTTTACATAGCCACGGTCCGGGCGGTAACCGGAGTCATACATGGCGTAGAGGATGCGGCGGTGGACAGGCTTAAGACCGTCACGCACCTCTGGCAGGGCGCGGCCGACAATGACGGACATGGCGTAGTCGATGTAGCTCGACTCCATCTCCTCATTGATGTCAATTGGTTGGATGCGATCGAAAAGATCACCGTTATTGTCGCTCATAATGCCCTATCCTACCTTCTAGGACCGTCTAAGGCCGTTTGTGGCACAGCTGTGGTATCACGGTGATACCATGTCCTCTATGGCTATGACGCTGCGCCTGACCCCGGACCAAGACCATGCGCTGACCTTGTTGGCTTCCGCGCAAGGCACCTCCAAACATGAAGCGGTGGTGCGAGCCGTAGTTGCGGCGGCTGCGCGAACCCTCTCGGATGCTGCCGTGCAGGACACCGCGCGCCGGCTGCTGCCTGGACGTTCAGAATTAGAAGCGGAGATCCGCCAAGCTCGGGGAGGGCGTCAATGAGCGCAGAACAGCTGCTCCTCGTCGCGCGGGAGTTCTGCCAGGCCTATCGGGTGCGGGTTATAAACTTTGCCGCCCTGGCCGCCGCGGCGGCTGCGAGCACGGCCACCATTGAGGGAATTTCCGTTCATGGCAGCCGCTCTGCGGCGGCAGAATCACTAGAAACAGTCTTGCGCGCGGTCCCCGCTCTGAGTGGAAGGAACGAAGAATTCGCGCGATTTTGCACGGAGGTCTATCTTTCTGTTGCAGAAGTTATGTAGGTTAAACATGATAAAGAAGTCTCTATTCCCTTGTAGAAAGGAATCCCCTATGCCTTCGAAGTCTTTGAAGAAGTTTCTAGCCGCTGGTGTCGTGGCTACCACCCTCGCCACTGCCGCGACGCCGGCTGCGGGTGCTAAGACTGCTGACAATGACTGGCAAAACAACAAGAACCCCAACTTCCAGCAGGGCGAAGCAGGCTCCTCCCTGACCGGTTCCACGCCGATCGACATGACGCTCATCATCGGCGGTAGCATCGCCGCCGCAGCAGCACTGCTCAAGTTGGTAGTGGATAATGTCCCGGCACTGCGCGCCCAGGTGGACGAGTTTGCCGCCCAAATCGGGATGGCCGGCTCCTCCGGTTCTTCCGAGAACAACCGCCTCTACGAAGGTGGCCTCGACTTTGACCTCGAGCGCCTTGCCCGCACCAATGGTTTCCCGGAGATTGCTGACCAGCTCGCCGCGCTCAAGGCAGGATCCAGCGCACCGGCACAGTAAGCTCGCCTGTATGACAAACCTCACCCAGCTTCTCCAATCCCCTACCCGCAACGCCGTGGTGGCGGACTTGGCCACGGCCGCCGATGACACCGTCTCTTCGCTTTCCGGCATTTCCGGAATGGCCTTCAAGGGCGCTCTAGCCGCCGCAAAGAAGGCAGATTCTAAGGTCTTATCCAAGGGAATCAACCAGATGCTCCCGGAGCTGCTCAACAGCCTGGATTCCTACTGGAAGGAATTCGAAGGCTCTGAGCAGTCTGACTTCGGCACCTACCTGGACGGACGCAGCGCTGAAGTTACAGAGGTCATCATGACTACTGCGGACAAAGCCGCTGAAGACGTTAATGCGCCTGGCATCGCTCGCACCTACAAGTCCCTGCGCGGCAAAGCCTCCTCCATCTTGGAGCCCAATGTTGCGACCATCGGCCGCGTTCTGCAGCGCCACATGGGCACTGTCTAAGAGCACGCACTTGACGAAGAAAAAAGACCAGCACCTCATATGAGGTGCTGGTCTTTGCGGGTTTTACCTAGTGCTTAGACGTCTAGGAAGCGCACGTCCTTCGCTCGGCGGGTAATGAAGGATCGGCGAGCAGAAACGTCATCACCCATGAGGATAGAGAAGAGCTCGTCGGCGCGCTGTGCATCCTCCAAGTCCACGCGACGGAGCACGCGGGTGGTCGGATCCAGGGTGGTCTCCCACAGCTCGGCGGCGTTCATCTCACCCAGACCCTTGTAGCGCTGGATACCGTCATCCTTGTTGATCTTTCGGCCCTGCTCCAAGCCCTCGGCGAGCTGCTCGTCGCGCTCGGCATCGGAGAAGGCGTAGCCCGGCTGGCCCTTCGCCCACTTCAACTTGTACAGCGGCGGATTAGCCAGGAAGACGTGGCCATCCTCCACCAGCTGCGGCATGAAACGGAAGAGCAGAGTCAACAGAAGCGTGGCGATGTGCTGGCCGTCCACGTCAGCATCGGCCATGAGCACAATCTTGTCGTAGCGCAGCTTGGAAATATCGAACTCTTCGTGGATACCGGTGCCTAGGGCGGTAATGATGGCCTGGACCTCAGCGTTCTTCAGAACCTTGTCCATGCGGGCTTTTTCCACGTTGAGGATCTTGCCGCGCAGCGGCAGGATGGCCTGGAACATGGAATCGCGGCCGCCCTTAGCGGAACCGCCTGCGGAGTCACCCTCCACGATATAAAGTTCAGTGCGCTTCGAGTCCTTGGAGCGGCAATCCGCTAGCTTGCCCGGCAGGCCGCCGAGGTCACCGGCAGACTTACGGCGCACGAGCTCACGAGCCTTGCGTGCGGCCACACGGGCGTGCGCGGAGGACACGGCCTTATTGATGATGACCTTTGCCTCAGCCGGGTTGGCGTCGAACCAATCATTGAGGTGCTCATTGACGGAACGCTGGACAAAGCCACGAATTTCCGAGTTACCAAGCTTGGTCTTGGTCTGACCCTCGAACTGTGGGTCCGCCACCTTGACGGAAATAACGGCAGCAAGGCCTTCACGGCAGTCATCGCCGGAAAGGTTGCCATCCTTTTCCTTGAGGAGCTTGTGCTCCTTGGCGTAGCGGTTCATCAGGGAGGTCAGCGCAGCGCGGAAGCCTTCCTCGTGCGTACCACCCTCATGGGTGTTGATGGTGTTGGCAAAGGTGTGGACGGATTCCTTGTAGCCCTGGTTCCACTGCAGTGCGATTTCGACCTCGTGGTCCTCACCCTTGACGTCGAAGGCAACGATGGTGGGGTGAATGGCGGTCTTGGTCTTGTTGAGGTGCTCAACATAGTCCTGCAGGCCGTTCGGATAGTGGTAAATAACTTCCTTGTTCTTCTTGGAAGTCTTCTCCTCGCTATCCTCGCCGTCCTTGTCAGACTTTTCCTTCTCATCGAGGGAGCTCAGGCTCACGGCGGAGTCGCCGGCTTCGGCGATCTCCTCTAGCTCGGCCTGCTCTTTGGAGATAGCGCGCTCGTCACGCAGCACAATGGTCAGGCCCTTGTTCAGGAAGGCCATCTCCTGCAGGCGGCGGGCGATGGTGTCGTAGTTAAACTCGACGGTTTCGAAAATTTCCGGGTCCGGCCAGAAGCGAATGGTGGTTCCGGTGCCGCGAGCATTATCGCCTTCGACAAGCTCATCGGGGATGGCATTGTTGAAGTTCTGGTACCAGTGCTTGCCATCGCGCTTGATGTCCGCCTCCACACGGGTGGACAAAGCGTTGACCACGGAGATACCCACGCCGTGCAGACCACCGGACACGGCATAAGATTCAGAGTCGAACTTACCGCCGGCATGCAGCTGGGTCATGACCACCTGGACGGTGGGAACACCAGAGGCGTGCATCTCCACCGGGATACCACGGCCGTTATCGATGACCTCGATGCCGCCATCCTCACGGAGGGTGACGATGACCTTGTCGGCATAACCTGCCATCGCCTCATCGACGGAGTTGTCAACGATCTCCCAAATCAGGTGGTGCAGGCCACGGGCACCGGTGGAGCCGATGTACATACCGGGGCGCTTACGGACGGCCTCGAGGCCCTCCAGAATTGTGATTGACCCCGCATCATATGCGTGTTGTTCAGCCACGGATTCGTGTTCTCCTTTTGGCTAGAGCTAAATCTAAGACTCTAGCCATTCTACACTGTGTCCCCCCACGCAAGGGCACTGCACGCCCGTGAGAGCCCCAAATTTGCGTGAATTTCGCGGTCGCCGAAAATCAGCCGTAGGTATCTTGCGAACCTTGCGGCTTGACCCATTGGCGGCCCTCGTAATTCCGGTGCTGCTTAGGACCCTGAATGTGCAGCTTAACCACCACGTCTGGGCCCAGGCGATCCGCAATTTTTTGCAAGATGGGGCGCTGCAGGTAGCGCAACTCGGTAGCCCAGCTGGAGGAATCACACGCCACGTAGACAACCTGCTCTTTGATGTTGAGCGGTTGCGTATGCGCAGCAATGCGCTCGCCGACGAGGTTTTCCCAATTGCCCATGACCCAGCCATGGGCCAATTCGTGTTCCCAGCCGCGCTTGCCAATCTCTCGTTGGATCTGCGCGCCGAGGCTAGGGATCTCGAGGCTCCGTCGCCTGCGACGGCCATCGGGACCGCTCGGCCGACCACGCTGATAGGGCTTTGGCTGCTTCTCTGAAGATGTCTGGGCTAAGTTCATTTTGGGCGCCGGCTTATTGAGCTTCGGCGGATTTTGGGAATTGTTCCGCGTGCGCTCAAAAAGCGCCTTAACCGGATCAAAGTCTTGTTCAGTCATCCTCGTCACCGCCCGCCGTATACGGAGCGATCTCGGAGATTCGGCCCTCATCGGTATCGCAGACCGTGACCGTAAAACGTTCGATGGGCTGCAAGTTGCCGGGCAGATCCTCATCCACAGCTGCGGTGATGAGCACCTGTTCCGCACCTGCCGCGAGGTGAACGAGCTTTTCGCGGCGTTTGGCGTCCAGCTCAGCGAAGACATCATCGAGGATGAGGATCGGATCAGTGCCGTCCTGGCGCAACAAGTTGAACTCCGCCAACCGCAGGGAGATGGCATAGGACCAGGTCTCGCCGTGGCTGGCAAAGCCCTTGGCAGGGCTCGCTCCTAGATTAAGCAGCAGGTCATCGCGGTGCGGGCCAACAAGCGAGATACCGCGTTCGATCTCGCGCTGGCGCTTGCTAGCGAGTTCGGTGAGCATCATGGCCTCGATGACCTCAGGATCAGAAATATCCACCGTGGACTTGTACTCAATATTCGCCGGCCGCGATTCCGGGGCAAGCCCGGCATAGGCGGCGGGGATGAGCTCGCGGAGTTCGTCGACAAGCGCAAGGCGTGCCTGAATCACCTGCGCGCCGAGGGAAGACAGCTGTGTATCCCACACGTCGAGAGTCGCCAGCGCCGAGGCACCATCACTGTCGCTGTAGCCGCGGCGCAAGCTTGGCGACGCCGACTTCAACAACGCATTCCGCTGCTTGAGCACCTTGTCATAATCGGCCTTCACACCAGCCAAACGCGGCGTGCGCGAGGCAATGATGTCATCCAGATACTGGCGGCGCGCTGCCGGTTCGCCGCGTACGAGCGATAAATCCTCGGGGGAAAACAACACGGTTTTCACCACGCCTAGTAGCTCACGCGGGGATTTCAGGCGCGTACGGTTGATCTGCGCCTGGTTGGCCGCGTGGGGTTTGATCAGTAGGTGCGCAGTGAGCTCTCTGCCCTGGTTCACCGCCGTGGCAGAGATACGAGCATTGTGTGCGCCCTGGCGCACGAGGGGGGCATCGTGGGCCACACGGTGTGAGGATAGATGCGCGGTATACCCGATGGCCTCGACGATATTGGTCTTGCCGAAACCGTTGCGGCCGACAAACAAGGTAATTCCCGGTTTCAGCCTGAGGGTGAGCTCGGGCCAGGAGCGGAAGTCCCTGACATCGAGATCGCGAATATACATATGGCCTAGCCTGGCAAGCGCACTGGCATCAAGAGGTAGGTGAAATCAGTCTCCGGGGTCGGGAAAGAGCCGTCTTCGTTGGCTACCGGCAGCTCTTCCGGTTCCGGAATCATGATTGCCGGGCGCGAAGGTTCGGTGAAGCCAAAGACCACGCGGTCCGTGTGAACCACAGCCAAACCATCCTTGAGGTAGGACGGGTTGAAGGCAATAACAAAATCCTCACGGCCGTTGAAGGCGCACGGCAAGGTCTCGCTTGCGCGACCAGAGTCCGCACCGGCCGCCAAGGTCACCTCACCTTCGCTGAACTCCATGCGGATCTGAGCGTTGCGATCCGTCAACAGCGAGACGCGGCGAATCGCTTCCTGGAGCGGAGCAACCTCAATGCTGGCCATGGCGCTGTGGGTCTTGGGCAGCAGCGGTGCCACGTTGGGGAAATCCGCGTCCAACATGCGGGTCGTGGTCTCGCGGTTATCCGCATGCAGGCCAAAAAGGCCTTCCGCAGCGATGTTGTCACCAGTGCCCACGGCAATTTCTACCGGGATGTTGAGGTGCGTGTCCAAGGAGCGGCCAGTCTCCTGCAGCGTCTTGGCCGGGACGAGGAGCTTGGCCTGGACACCAGGAGATACCGGCTCCCACTCGAAGGTGCGCATGGCCAGGCGGAAACGGTCCGTAGCCGTCATTTCCACGTGGGAACCATTGATGTCGATGTGCACACCTGTGAGCATCGGCAGGGTGTCATCCTTGCCGGCAGCCGCAACGACCTGGCTGATGGCCTCCACGAAGAGTTGCGGGTTAATGGTGCCGGTGACCTCTGGCAGGACAGGGAGCTGAGGGTAATCATCCAGCGGAATGAGCGGCAGCTCGAAACGGGAGGAACCACAGGTCAACAGAACTTTGTTGTCTTCCTGGGTCATCTCGATTTCCTTGTTGGGCAAGGAAGCAACGATGTCAGAAAGCAACTTACCGGCCACGGCGATGCGTCCCGGCTCATCCACCATGCCGGCGATACGCACACGGGTGGAGACTTCGTAGTCGAAGCCGGTGAATTCCAAACCATTGTCATCCGCAGTGATCAGCATGGCGCGCAGTACCGGCTGGGTGACCTTCGAGGGAAGGCTGCGCGCGACCCACGCTACGGCGTTGGCGAGGTCATCTTTGGCAACGCGAAATGACACGGACTGCTCCATGGTGGTGAGACGCTCCTCTAGTTGCGGATGGAAGATTCTTGCAAGCTCACTCCAACTTACAGGATCGGCGCCGAAGCACAGGATTTTGTCATTTACCGTCTGTGCTTCTCGATGAGGGCGTGCGGTCAGGCCGGGCGCCAACGAATCACACACATCCTTTTTCTTCTTAGTTAGGGAGAAAACAAAATAGGAGTAGTAATAAGCGCTGTGGGATCTGTGGACAACCTAGCAAAAGCCAAGCTCTGAGCCGCGAATCGATCTGTGAGTCAGGGTGTGGGATCACTGTGATCAAATGACAAGAAATGTGAGTAACTGGGTCGGGGTCAAAGTTATCCACAATCCATCCCCAGATCTATCCCTGCTGATCACAGGGTTAACCACAAGGGCGATGTGCCCTCTGATCTGCTGTGGAAGAAGAAAATGTGACAAGGATCTACAAATTACAACAATGGAATTACACAGCTGTGAATAACGGTGTGGATAACTTTTTGGCGGATCGCAAAGACGCCCCTGCCCACACCCGCGGGGGAGGTTGCTGCGGGGAAGGTGGGAGGGGCGTCGCCAAGCGTTGCGTGGTGCTAACGCTGGTTGTGGTTCTTCACGCGCTGGGTCAGCGCCTGGATCTCGTCGTAGGTATTCCGGTTCTCAGTCATCTCCTTACGGATTTTGCGGTCCGCATAGATGACGGTGGTGTGGTCCTTGCCGCCGAACTGGTCACCAATCTTTGGCAGGGAGAGCTCAGTGAGTTCGCGACACAGATACATCGCTAGCTGACGGGCGTGAGCCACGGCGCGTTTCTTACCAGAACCGCGCAAGGTATCCACGTCGATGTTGAAGTAATCCGCGGTCACCTCGATGATGGCTGCCGCGGTGATTTGGCGATCTGCAGAATCCGGGGCCAGATCGTGCAGAGCAATCTCCGCCATCTCCAAACTGATCGGCTCGTTGACCAGAGAGGAATAGGCAGAGACGCGGATGAGCGCACCTTCGAGCTCGCGGATCGAAGATTCAAAGCGAGAGGCGATGAGCTCGAGAACCGAGCGATCGACGTCTGTGCCGTCCGCGGAGGCCTTCTTCATGAGGATAGCGATGCGCGTCTCTAGGTCTGGCGGCTGAATATCCGTAATCAATCCGCCCTCGAAGCGCGTGCGGAGGCGATCCTCCAGTGTGGTCAGCTGCTTCGGTGGACGGTCGGAGGACAAAATGATCTGTTTGTTGGCCTGGTGCAGCGCATTGAAGGTGTGGAAGAACTCCTCCTGGGTGGACTCTTTGCCTTCTAGGAACTGGATGTCATCGACCATGAGGATGTCCAGGTTGCGGTAGCGGCGCTTGAAGGATTCCTGGCGGTCATCACGCAGGGAGTTGATGTAGTCGTTGGTGAATTCCTCCGAGGACACGTATTTCACGCGCAGTCCCGGGTGCAGGACCTGGGCGTAGTTGCCGGCTGCGTGCAGCAGGTGCGTTTTGCCGAGGCCGGAACCGCCCCAAATAAAGAGTGGGTTATAGGCGCGCGCGGGGTTTTCCGCGACGGCCACGGCGGCGCCGTTAGCAAAGCGGTTGGAGGAACCGATGACGAAGTTCTCAAAGGTGTGCTTCGGATTGAGAGACTTTTCTCGGTTCGGGTTGTGCGCTGGCTCCTCCCGCGGGATCCGTGCCCCGGCTGCTTCGGGGTAGCCACTGGGTGCGGTGCTTTGTTGCTCGCTGTAGTGTTGCGCCAATTCATCGAGGCTGGCTGGGGAATGCGCAGTCTCCCATGAGCGCGGCTGATGGTGGCTTGGTGTTTCTGGCTGGGAGGTTGGAGCGGGCGGTGTGGGCTGCTGGAAAGCCTGCGCCTGGTGCCCCATGCCGTGCTCGGGAGCCTCGGTTTGGATAGGGCGTTGAGGTGCGGGTGCTGGAGGCTCTTCCTGTGGTGCCGGCTGCGGGGGTGCCGCAATGGTCACGGCCAAAGAACAGGGGCGACCCATGTGCTGCGATAGAGCGCGGGTGATGTATTCCCCTAGTTCAGTTTCGATGACAGTTTTGGCGTTCTCGTGTGGCGCGGCGATCAACGCATAGCCATCACCGATCATGATGGGCTCGACGAGTTGGAGGTTGAGGCGCTGGCTATGGGAGAAGTTGGGGACATCCGAGCTTGGTTGCTCGGACTGAGCCAGCAAATCACTGACCACAGCTTTCCAGCTGGCCCGGAGGGCTGCTTGCGGATCGGACACAACGCCTACCTTCTGTGTAGTTAGAGTTCACGCGGTGCTGCCGAAGAGGCGGCCACACCTATTTGATTCTGGGAAGAAGTGGCCTTGAGAACCAAATATTTACTGCGTGACTCTGGGTGAGAATCGGGGATGGACGGATGGATAAGAAAGAGATACGGAACGAGAAATCACAAGAAGTTTGTGATTTCCACCGGAGATTCCACACGATGTTTTAGCGCGTAACCTCGGTTTCCACAAAGTTATCCACAGGTGTGAATAGGTGGTTTATCCACAGCCTATCTCATGGCTGTGGATAACTATGAATTGGCTCCTTAACGCAGTTGACCTGCGCAAACAGCAAAAGTCTCAAGTTATGATTGAGAGTTATCCACATCCTGTGGGTGACTGTGGAATTAGATTCCTCAGTTGTACCGCGTTATAAGGGCGCTGTCTAACGCGCTTTTATGCGCGCTTGACACGGTGGCCCCCAGCGCGGTGGGTGGACGGCAGGAGGCGGCGCTTGCCGCGCAGCATGTGGGCAAAAAGTGGCGTTCTAGCTGCGGATAAAAACATCTTTGTAATTTCGGGGACACCCAGTGTGTCGATTTGTTTCGCGCACTATCTGTCACGTAACCTGTGATGGTCTATCGCAACAGTGCATGGTGCACATGTTGCATGTGGGAATGCCTCGCCACGCCTCACGGCGCTTAAAGTGCGAGGCCTCATCCCCACGTACACCATTCATCAGTGGATGTTTAAGCCCACCGCCATCAGTGGCGCGAAGCTGTGCCATCCACCAACAACTTCAAGGAGTTAATCGTGGCAAAGGGTAAGCGTACCTTCCAGCCGAACAACCGTCGTCGTGCCCGTAAGCACGGCTTCCGTACCCGCATGAGCACCCGCGCAGGCCGCGCTATCGTCGCCGCTCGTCGCAAGAAGGGTCGCGCTAAGCTCACCGCTTAATTCATGCTTCCAGCCCAGCACAAGCTCACGTCTCCGAGGCAATTTCGGAGGACCATCAAGGGCGGGCGCCGGGCGGGCACGCGCACTGTCGTCGTGCATTTGCGCTTTAATGACGGTGAAGACGCCATCGCGGCCACTGGGCCGCGGTTCGGTCTCATCGTGTCGAAGGCCGTCGGGAATGCCGTGGTTCGCCACCGCACCTCCCGACGGCTTCGTCATGTGTGCATGTCCCTCATGCGCGATGGTGTTAAAGGGACAATGCTGCCCGCCAACGTTGACATCGTTATCCGCGCCTTGCCCGCCAGCGGTGATGCCACCAGTGAGCGCCTTGAGCGTGATATCCGCAAAGCGCTACGCACATGGGATATCTGAACTCCCAAGGTGAGGAGATTCCCGAAGCCCGCGGCTTCGGAAGAGTCCTAGTTCACGGGGTGCGCTTCTACCAAAAGCACTTGTCAGGCCTTAAGATGGTCTCCACCTGTCGTTTTGAACCGACGTGCAGTGCCTATGCCCTCGAAGCCATTTCCATCCATGGAGCCTTCAAGGGGACGGGCATGGCGCTTGCCAGGTTATGCAAGTGCGGTCCCTGGCACCCGGGCGGGTTTGATCCGGTACCGACCAAACAACAACTGAGGTAAACAACTCTCGTGCTTAATTTCATCTATTGGCCAATTTCAGCCGTCTTGTGGTTCTGGCATTGGCTCTTGAGCTTCGTTCTTGATTCCGCATGGGGCGGAACCTGGATCATTGCCATCGTTCTTCTGACGTGGACGCTCAAGGCCATCATGGTCAAGCCGACCATCACGCAGTTGCGCTCCTCCCGCAAGATGCAGGAGATCCAGCCGCAAATCCAGGAACTGCGCACCAAGTACGCCAATGACCAGACCAAGGCGGCGCAGGAGATGCAGCGCATCTACAAGGAATCTGGCGTGCGCCCGGTCGCGGGCTGCCTGCCCATGTTCGCGCAGATCCCGATGTTCATTGGTTTGTTCCACGTGCTGCGCTCCTTCGACCGCACTGTTGCCGTCGCCGGTGGCATTGGCCACCCGGCGGGTGAAGCAATGTCGGAGGAGATGAACGCCTCCATCGCCAACTACATCTTCGAACCCGCGCTGGTGAAGCAGTTCGTGGACGCGAAGATCTTTGGCGTACCGCTGGTGGCCAACCTGCGCCTCAACTCGGGGCTGGAAATTGTTAAGGAAACCACCACCGCCCAGGCGGCCGTCATCATCGTGCCGCTCATTGCCATCATTGCGACGCTGACGCACTTCAACGCCCGCATGACGCTGAACCGTCAGGAGGCTCGCCGCGCCGCCGGCAAGACCGCTACCCCGCAGGGCCAGAATGCGGAGATGATGCAGCAGCAGATGGCCATGATGAACAAGATGATGCTGTGGTTTATGCCGGCAATGCTGGTCTTCTCCGGTTTCATCTGGCCCATCGGCCTTCTCTTCTACATGCTGGCTAACACCGTGTGGACCTTCTTCCAGACCCGCATCGTCTACGCCAAGATGGACCGCGAGGAAGAAGAAGAGGCAGCCGCCAAGGCTGAGCTCAAGCGCACCTCTGCTCCGAAGCCGGGCGCACGCAAGAAGGACAATCGCTCCAAGAAGCAGCGCCGCAAGAACAATAACTAGAACTTAACCCAGGAGTTTTCACAGTGACTGAATCTGTGTCCGACACTGTGCCACTGGACCCGTCTGACGTATTCGGATCGCGTCTGCCACTCGCGCAGAAATACCACGATTCGCTCGCTACGGACGGGTCCACTCGTGGTTTTATCGGTCCCCGCGAGGTCCCGCGCCTGTGGGAGCGCCATCTCATCAACTGCGCCGTGGTCGCCGAAGTCATGCCGCAGGGCGCCACGCTTATCGACGTCGGCAGTGGCGCCGGCCTGCCCGGCATCCCGCTCGCTATCGCGCGCCCTGATCTGAAGATCACCCTCATCGAACCGTTGCTCAAGCGCTCGACCTACCTCAACGAGGTCGTCGACCTACTGGGGCTGGATAACGTCACCGTCATTCGCGGCCGCGCCGAGGAAGGCCCGGTGAAGAAGGCAGTCAAGAGTGCCGACATCGTGACCTCCCGCGCGGTGGCCCCACTGGGAAAGCTGGCCAAGTGGTCCCTGCCGCTGGTGCGCAAAGGCGGCAAGATGATCGCTCTCAAGGGCTCTTCGGTGCACGAGGAGCTGGAACGCGATGCTGCTGATATCAAGCGCGCCGGCGGCGGAAAAGCCGAGGTCATGACCATCCACGGCACCACGATTATCCGTGTCCCGCGCGTGAACTAAAGTAGACGGCATGACTCATCCTCGTCTTATCACCATCGCGAACCAGAAAGGTGGCGTGGGTAAAACCACCTCCGCCGTCAACCTTGCCGCCGCGCTCGCTGAGGCCGGCAAGAAGGTCCTGGTGATCGACTTGGACCCGCAGGGCAACGCCTCCACCGCAGTAGGAGCGGAGCATACCTCCGGCACTAAATCCAGCTATGAGGTCCTTTTGGGGGACTGCAGCGCGCAGGATGCGATGCAGCACTCCCCCGATGATGAGAACCTCTACTGCATCCCAGCCACCATCGACCTCGCCGGTGCAGAGATCGAAATGGTTTCGCTGGTTCGCCGCGAGTTCCGCCTCTATGACGCTCTGCACAACGGCTTCCTTGAGGAGCACGGCTTTGAGTACGTCTTTATCGACTGCCCACCTTCCCTAGGCCTGCTCACCATCAATGCGATGACGTGTGCAGAAGAAGTTATTATTCCCATTCAGTGTGAGTACTACGCCTTGGAGGGCGTGGGCCAGCTGCTGGGCAATATTTCCATGATTCGGGAGCACCTCAACGAGGACCTTCACATTTCCGGCGTGCTGCTGACTATGTTCGATGCCCGCACCAAGCTGGCTGAACAGGTGGCCAATGAGGTGCGCGAGCAATTCGGCGCCGTCGTTTTGGGCAACGTTATCCCGCGCTCCGTTCGCGTTTCGGAGGCGCCGGGCTATGGTAAGACAGTTATCGCTTATGACCCGTCGTCGACGGGTGCTCGCGCCTACTCCGCCGCCGCGCGCGAGTTGGATAAGCGCGGAGACTACACACCGCACCCCACCACGGGTGCCATTGGCGTGAGCCCAGAGATTTTCGCGGAATTGGAAGGATAGGACACCGTGGCAGATAAGAAGGCAGAGCAGAAGCCGGAGCAGCGCCAGGGCGGCCTAGGCAAGGGCCTAGCCGCGCTCATTCCATCCGGCCCGGGTGCGCCCTCCCGCAAACCGCGCCTGGGGGATTCGGCGGCCGACATTATCCTTGGCGCTTCGACAGGCGGGGCTCACGGATCTGCGCCGAAAAAGGTGCAGGGAGCGCCCACCATCCAGCAGTCTTCTGGCTCGAAGAAGCGGCAGGCCAAGCCTTCGGTGATTGGTGCGACGTACCGCGAGATCTCCGTCGGGGATATCATGCCCAACCCGAAGCAGCCGCGTACTGTCTTCGATGAGGATGAGTTAGCGGAGCTGGTCCACTCCATCAAGGAATTTGGGCTGTTGCAGCCGGTCGTGGTCCGGCCGTCCGAAGAAGGCGGCTTCGAGCTCATCATGGGTGAGCGCCGCTGGCGCGCCTCCTCCAAGGCGGGCCTGGCCACCATCCCGGCCATTGTGCGCGATACCAAGGATGATGACCTCCTGCGGGACGCGCTTTTGGAGAATATCCACCGCGTACAGCTCAACCCGCTGGAAGAGGCTCACGCCTACCAGCAGCTGCTGGAAGAATTCGGCGTGACCCAGAACGAGCTGGCTGATCGCATCGGCCGCTCCCGCCCTCAAGTCACCAACATGATCCGCTTGCTCAAGCTGCCGGTCAATGTGCAGAAGCGCGTTGCCGCTGGCACCTTGTCCGGTGGCCATGCCCGCGCGCTACTGGGCCTGCCGGATGCTGAAGCCATGGAGCTCATTGCCAACCGCATTGTGGCCGAGGGCCTGTCCGTGCGCGCTACGGAGGAAGCCGTCACCCTGTATAAGCGGGACGGTAAGCCGGCCGAGCCAACCAAGAAACCTGCCGCCCCGCAGCCGCAATTCTTTACTGATTCCGCTGAGCGCTTGGCCGATCGCTTCGACACCAAGGTCACCGTCACCATGGGCAAGCGCAAAGGCAAGATGGTCGTCGAATTCGGCGACCAGGAAGATTTCGAGCGTATTCTGGCCCTCATTGAGGGTAAGGAAAGCAGCTAGCTGACCATGCTCGTTCAGGCCGTCAAGGAAGGTGTTGCCATCAACCCCTTGGCGGCTCGATCCATCTTCTGGGAGCTGAAGACCACGGTCGCTGATCCTGTTTTCGAGAAGGAAGCATGGATCAGTGCCACGCTGCTGCGCTGTGGTGAGTGCGGTTTTACCGTGGGTGATGAGGCCACAGTGTTCTTTTGCCCGCCCGATCTTGCCCCCGGTGCCGCGAAGCTACCCACCTCCCCCGTCTCGGAGGACGCGGTGCTGGTGTCCTCGCTTTTCGTGAAATCGCACCGCGCGGCGAAGGGCCTGGAGGCGGTGCTTCTCGATGCCACCATCATGCACCTCACCTCCCGCGAAGCTAGCGCCGTTGAGGCCTTTGGTTACCGCGATGCTCGCGCCGCCGAAAATCTCCTGCGGGCTAAGCCCGGCCGTATTGGCCTACTACCGGTGGAAACGCTGGAATCCGCCGGTTTCAGGGTGGAGCGTGATCACCCCATTACCCCGCGCCTGCGACTCGAGCTGCCCCCAGCTTTCGATCTGCTGACGGCTGCCGCCGTGGAGGACCTCCTCGCCCGCGCCCTAGCCTAGATACAGGTGGTTCCTCTAAGCTCGTTAGGAAGAGCGCTCCGCGCGCAGCAGCTCGTCGAAGCGGTAGGTGCCGGTGACGGCAGTGTCATCGTCAAGAAGGTACAGGCGCTTGACGGAGACGACGATGGCCTCGGCGATGTCATCGCGGCGATCTGGGTTGGCCAGAATAGTCACGTCCTTGGGGCTGGTTAGGTAGCCCAGCACGACCTGCACCACCGGCATCTGGGTCAGGCGCAGCAGTGCCCAGGTGCGGCCGTGGTTGCGGCAATTACCCAGTTCGGTACGGGCGACGATCTCACGTTGGATGAAGCCGGAGAGCGTTTCACCAATGAGCGAGGAGTTTCCGGACTCCGAACCGAAGTAGAAGGTGGCTACGCCATTGGCCTTCTCTGTGGGGTACTCGTCGCAGGCGAGCGAAATGACCAAGTCAGCGCCAAAGGCATTGGCAATGTCGGCGCGATCATGAATAGAGGGATCATCGGTACGCGGGCGGGAGATGATGGTCTCCATGCCGGCGGCAATCATGCGGCCAGCAACTCGCTCGGCCAAATCCCAGAGGATCTCTTCCTCAGTGATGTCACCAAAGCGGCCCTTGACCGTACGGCCCTTGTTGAAACCGCCCAGGCTGGGATCGATGACAACGCGCTTGCCGGCCAATTGGGGCCCTGCGTTGCGGACGCGCTCGCGCTCTTGGATGTTGTGCGCTGATCCGCCGGTGATGCGCCGACCCAGTAGGTTGAGCGCGTTGATGGTCTCCGGGCCACAAATTCCGTCACTGCGCAGTCCAGAGTTCAATTGGTATTCCGCCAGCGCTGCATAGGTGCGGGCACCGAAATTGCCGTCGATGCGCTCCTGGTAGAAGCCGAGCTCCTGGAGCTGTTGCTGCAACTGGGAGACATCGTCGCCCACCTGCACGTTGCCAGGCTCATAGGCCAGCACGCGCGCACCCAAGGTGTAGGAGGCTTGGCGCAGTTCACGCAAAGTGAGTTCATCGATATCGCCGCTGGGCACAATGCCGCGTGATTGTTGGAAGGCCTTAAGTACTTCCGCTAGCTCGCTATCAAAGTGCTTATCGGCTTCGGAGTACTTTTGCTTCTTCCAGTCGGACAACGTCCCCTGGTAGTCAGTCATCAGGCCGAGGCGGGCAAGGGTTGCGCGTGCTTCGGCGACCCGAACGCTCTGGTCACCTACACGTAAAACGCGGTTCACACCTACCCCTTTCGTGATCAAGGAGGCGCACTACAGTGCGCCAACAACGAGTTAAAGAATACCAGTTAGAGCTGTTTCTTTACCTGCGCCACGATGTCGGCCTTGGAACGCAAGCCAACGAACTCATCGACCTTCTCGCCGTCCTTGAAAATCAGCACAGATGGGATGGACATGATCTGGAACATGGCACCCAAAGTGCGTTCTTCATCCACGTTGACCTTGACTACGGAGACGTCCTCACCGAGTTCTTCGGCGACCTCCTCAAGGATCGGGGACAGCTTCTTACACGGACCACACCATTCGGCCCAGAAGTCCACGACGACTGGCTTGCCTGCCTCTACGACGTCAGCGCGGAAGGAATCAGTAGTGACGTTTTTAATGTTGCTCATGTGATTACTAACGGTTCTCAGCGAGGAAATGTTCCGCATCAATCGCCGCGCGGCAGCCGGAGCCCGCAGCGGTGATGGCCTGCTGGTAGTGGTCATCCACCAAGTCACCACAGGCAAAGACACCTGGCAGCGAGGTCTTAGTGGAGGGCTGCTGTACCACCACGTAGCCAGCCTCATCGGTCTCTACCTGGCCGTTGAGGAAGCCGGAGCGCGGGTCGTGGCCAATGGCTACGAACATGGCGGTCACATCCAGCTCGCTGGTCTCACCGGTCAGCACGTTCTTGACTTCGAGGGCACCGACCTTGCCGTCCTTCTCCAGGACGCGCTCGACGGTGGTGTTGGTCAGCCACTTGATCTTTGGGTTCTCCTTGGCGCGCTCCAGCATGATCTTGGAGGCGCGGAAGTTCTCCGAGCGGTGAATAATGGTGACGGTCTCGGCGAACTTGGTGAGGAAGGTGGCCTCTTCCATGGCGGAATCGCCACCGCCGACGACGGCGATGTTGTGGTCCTTGAAGAAGAAGCCATCGCAGGTGGCACACGCCGACACGCCGCGGCCGGTCAGCTCAGATTCGCCCGGAATACCCAGGTAGCGCGGAGCGGCACCGGTAGCGAGGATGACAGCGCGGGCTTCATAAACCTCGTCGCCCACGTGTAGCTTCTTCACCTCGCCTTCGAGCTCGATGGAATCTACAACTTCCATGCGAAGGTCGGCACCGAAGCGGATGGCTTGAGCGCGCATCTCTTCCATAAGCTCAGGGCCCATGATTCCCTTCTGGAAGCCTGGGTAGTTCTCGACCTCGGTGGTGTTCATGAGTTCGCCACCGTATTCAAAGCCCTCGAAGACGATGGGATTGAGTTCGGCGCGTGCTGCGTAGAGCGCTGCGGTATAGCCGGCAGGGCCGGAGCCGACGATGGCGACATCGTGGATAGTCACTAAAAACTCCCTTGAAACGATTCTTTTTAAGTAAGACTCAGATTCTACTCGCCCTCAGTCTATCGCCGCACGCAACACTTGCCGAGCTCGAGCTCGCCGTGACTTCACCGTGCCAGGTGCCACGCCTTGCACCTTAGCCACCGTATCGATGGGATAACCTGCAACGTCGGTGAGGTAGAGCGCCTCGCGCTGGTCTTGGCGCAAGGTTTCCATCGCTTGGGCCACCGTGATGCGTTCCGCCAGGTTTTCGCTGGGGTTGTGCGCGAGCGCATAGTTGCGGTCATCCTCAATGATCTCTGCATCGAGGGAGGCGTTTTCCCGGTTGGAGCGATGGTTGAGGAAGTCATAGCCGGAGTTCATTACCAGCCGGTGCAGCCACGTGCTCAGGGTGGCATCGTGCCGGTAGGAGGCCATGTTGCAGCTGGCCTTGAGCAGGGCCTCCTGCACAATGTCCTGCGCATCATCATCGTTGCGCGTATAGCGTCGCGCCATGGCGGTCAGGCGCGCGCGGTGCTTTTCGACGATTGCCGAAAAGGCCTTGGTATCTCCACCAATGAAGGCGTCGACGAGTTCACGATCGGTCGGCTGTGCTGACACTAAGAATCCCCCCGGAAACTTGAGCAATGACAAGTGGGTCAACACAGTCCCCGGCCGAAGCCGATGGTTTGTGATTGTCCCCCCGTTGATGTGGTTGCGAGTTTACGGGAAGATTCTGCTATCCGCTACGCGAAGCGTCTCACGTGCCGCGTTTAACGTGCCGTGCTTACTGCACGGCACGGACACGGTACGCACGACGCAGTGCATCCTGGCATTCCAGCAGCACGCGGCGCAGCGCGCGCGGACGATCTTTGCTCAGGAATTCGCTGGTGGCGGCGTCGGCCATCGCGAGATCTGGGTAAAGACCGCGCACGAGGCGGTTGGCAATCTCGATGGGATGCTCCGTCCAGAGCTTCGCCAGAGAATCGAAATACTCCTGGGCAAAGGCTTCGGTGAGGTGGGCTGAGCGCGGTGCGTTGAACGCTGCGAGCAGGGAATCCACCTCCGCGTTGGAGTACGTGCCCGGCGTGCGCACGAGGTCAAAGACTTCGCGCTTGAGCTCGGCAGATGGGAAGGCGTGGGAGGCGCCTAGGTAGGCGGCGGCACCGGTGAGCGTGTTATCGCGCTCCTTCTCAGCCTCCAGCTCCTCGGTGCTGATGGCATCGCGGGCGGCCAAGGCGCGGAGGATGGCCCAGCGAATATCCGGGTCGAGGGCGAGGCCGTCGAGGGAGTCGTCGTAAAGCGCACGCAGGCGCTGCGTGCCGGATTCCTCCGGGGTGGCCGCGAGCGCCTGAATGGCGGCTCGGGCGAAGGTGAGCTGCGCGTCGGAACCAGCCGGGGCGTCTTGCAGCACCTCCCACAGCCGCTCGGCATAATCGGAGCGAATCTCCTCGCGTTCTTCCTGGCTAACGAAGTGGTCGATGGCATAGCGGGCATTGGCAAAGGCCGTGGTCAGAAGCGTCGGGTTGGACTCCGCCGGAGCGTGCTTCAGCACGGTGTCGAGGTAGGAGCGCACCGGCCACTCGCCATCGCGGGTGAGGTTCCACAGGGAGGTCCAGATGACCGCTCGGGAGAGCTCATCCGGAACTTCAGACAAGCGCGCGCGAATGGTCTTCAAGGAGGTCTCATCGAAGCGGACCTTGGCGTAGGTGTGGTCGCCGTCGTTCAGCAGCAACAACGCCGGTGCCTGAAGCCCAGAAGCCTCGTCGAGGATAGTGCGCTCGCCCTCCAGATCGACGTCGAGGGTGGCGTACTTCTTCAGGGAGTTATCGAACAGCGCCACGTTGAGGCGGTGCGGGCGCGTGGTGTCCTCCGCCTCGACAGCGATAGCTAACTCGTGAATCCTATCGCCGTCCGCGTGTAACTCCGGGGTCAGCGTATCCGGGCCCCACGTGCGCAGCCAGGCTGTGGACCAAGCGTCGAGGTCGCGGTTGGTGTGCTTCTTCAGGGCCTTAAGGAGATCCTCGAAGGTGGCGGCAGCAAAGGCGTGCTCCTGGAAGTAGTCACGCGCGCCGGCATAGAAATTCTCCCGGCCCACGTAGTGCACCAGCTGCTTGAGCACTGCAGCACCCTTGGCATACGTAATGCCGTCGAAGTTCTGACGCGCGGCATCCACGTCCGGGATCTCGGCCTTGATCGGGTGCGTGGTGGGCAGCTGATCCTGCAGGTAGGCCCAGTTCTTGCGCTGGCCGGCAAAGTTGACCCACGCCTCGGTGTACTCGGTGGCGTGCACCGAGGAATCCGCGCCCATGAACTCCGCGAAGGACTCCTTGAGCCACAGGTCATCCCACCACTGCGGGGTGACTAGGTCACCGAACCACATGTGCGACATCTCGTGCAGGATCGTATTCGTGCGCCCGGCATGCTGCGCGCGGGTGGCGGCGGAACGGAAGAGGTAATGCTCCGTAAAGGTTACGAGGCCGGGGTTCTCCATGGCACCCAGGTTGTACTCCGGAACGAAGATGGAATCATACTTGCCCCACGGGTAGGGATAGCCAAAGTTGTTGTGGAAGAAGTCCATGCCTTGTGCGGTGACCTGCAGGATTTCATCATCCAGGTACTCCGCCATGGAGGCGCGGGCGAAGGCGCGCAGTTCCACGCTGAGGGATCCATCGGGTGCGGTCCAGGTGCTGTGCTTTTCGACGTACGGCCCCGCCGAAAACGCCGTCAAGTACGTCGACAGCAGCGGGGTCGGGGCAAAGTGCGCTACTTCCCCACCCTCGGTCTTCTCGCGGCTGACCTCCGGTTGGTTACTGAGCAGCTGCCAGCCTTCCGGGCCGGTGAGGTGCACCTCGTAGCTGGCCTTGAGGTCCGGTTGGTCAAAGCAGGGGAAGATGCGGCGGGCATCAGATGGCTCGAGGTGCGAGTAGAGGTAGGTGGTGTCATCGGCCTGGTCGTGCATGCGGTGCAGACCCTGGCCAGTGCGGGAGTAATAGGAGGAGCCGGTGATCTCCACGGTGAGCTCCTCCCCCACTGGAAGGTTGCTCAGGTAAACCCGTCCGCCGTCGAAGGTGTTCTCCACCTCCTCGCCGTTGACGTGCACTGTATGCACGGCCTTGCCCAAGTAATCCACGAAGGTCTCGTGCTCGGTGGTGGTGAACGTAATGCGCGAGGTGACCTCGTAAGAGTCGGCGTCGGTTGGCGCACTCGTGACGTCGAGGTGCAGCTCGTAGGTGCTCAAACGCAGCGCGGCGCTGCGGGCGGAAGCTTCTGCATGGGTGAGGTTTGCGGTAGTCATGCGCTACATCTTAAACCTCGCTGCGGTGTGTATCACAGGGTGGTCATGAAAGAATCCACCGCGTGTTGGGGCCGCGCTGTGGGCCATCAGGATCGATGCGCGCTTGGCCTATAGTTCTTAGGTGGCGCAGTATTCCTGTGACAATTGCCCGGTCTACTCCCAGTTCTTCGGCGACTTTACGCGTATTCAGCGCAGCTCCTTCTTTGAGTTGAGCCAGGATCCAATCCTGAACGGACGTTGCTGCAATGTGTCCCTCTATGTGAAGCCCCATCAGTGATCGTGCCTTGGTGGTAAGTATCCACTCTCGCGCTTCACGTAGTTGTTCTACGAAACCGAGGCTCTCATACCACCGTAGGGTGTCTGCAGCCTGATCTTCGCTGACTTGCATGAGTTGGGCAGCAGTGTGACACAGCAGGATCTGGTTGTCCATAAGGTGACGGGCAATGATGAGACCATTGACGCTGTCGAAAGGCTCAGCGCCGAAAGCACCTTTGAGTTCGGTCAAGGACTTAACGAACGCGGTGTCAACGCGCCCAGAGGACAAAGTAACTTCGACGAAGGATTCCTCGGCGCGAAGTTCCGGAATATGGCGACCACTCGACAGCATGGATGCCCACATGCGGTCGAATCCACGGGAGGATTCCTCTGCTAACCCCAGCATCCTTAACGCCGTCATAAGGCGGGGATTTCGGGGAATTGATTGTGTTGTGAGAACCCGATCGCGTTGTACACCTGTGGGAAGACCACCGGGAGACCATACAGAGAAGGCTATGGGAGATTGGTCGATGACTACTGCAGCCGATGCGTCCCAGTCGCGATGGGCTAAGGCATTAGAGACAAGCTCGTCGACAGCGGTGTCTGGGAAAGCCTTGATCGATACTTCTTGACCCGTGGCAAGGGCGATCCGCTCCACTTCTTGCTGGGCATTGACTCGAATTAGCTCTTTCAACCGCAAGTATGTGGTGATGAGGGGCGCAGAGATTTCTGTTGTTCTCGGCTCACCGCCAGGGACAAGACGGAGGAGGTGCCGAACTGTAACCTGCTGGGATACCGGAGGCATGAAAAGGATTTCGGCCGCGTATGTGGGCTTTAGTGAGCCATCCAGCAGTCCTAATTCTCCCAAGAGTTCGCGGGCCGTCGCGGGAACAGGCTCCTGGGAACCGGACATTGCCCTCGCTTGGGCTAGGAGGTGTCGGGCCTGATCGACGGCCGTCATATCGAGTTCCTCAAGCCCTCGCCGGGAGGGGTGAGCAGTGTAATCCGGGTTGGCGCGTTCAAAGAAGAGTGCGCGGCGTTGATGCTCGGTGAGTGGTACGCAGCGAGTGTCAACTCGCTTGCTCGCCTGTCCCTTTGGGCGTTGATACAGCGTGATGCCACGGGGAACGCGTAAGACGATGAGCCGGGCTCCGCACCACTCCAGCTCCTCTGCTTCGATGTGGATGTTGGGCTGTGTTCCTTCAAAGATCTTTCTTATGAGCCAGTCCAATTCCCGTTGGGTGCCTGTAAATGCCTCTGGTCCAGATTTCTTGTCTGCGACTCCAAGCACAATGAAAGCGTTCCCGTTATCGGCATTGGAAAAGCACACGGCTTCATCGATGAGGAATTCAACAAGGGACGCGTCTGGATTGCGATTTCGAGGGTGGACGGCGGGATCCTCTTTAAAATCGAGAATTTCGGATTCCAGGCTATCGGCGGTTGCGCCGGCTTCAATCGAGCGCAGTGCCTGGATGATGAATTCGAGTTCGTCCTCTCTCATGGTCCCGTAGTGTAGCAGAGTTGTTTCAAACAACTCCGCAACAACTAATAAACAACTATTGGCTAATATGGCAGCTTCTGACTCAGAATTAATCTAGAACATGCAGTCCAGAGCGTTGTTCAAGTTGTTTGGGAGTTGTTTCAGAGTTGTTTATTACTCGGTTTTGGGCCTTTAGTTGTTAAAAAGTTGTTGCCCGCAGTACCGGAATGGGCACTACGGGCAACAACTTAGAACTACTTCCTACGGCGAGGTTTCGCGCTTGATGGCTTACTGCTTGATGGCAGAGACCTCGAGCTCAATCTTGATCTCCTCGGAGACCAGCACGCCGCCGGTCTTCAGCGGAGCGTTGAAGTCGATGTCGAAGTCGAGGCGGTTAATGGAGGTCTTGGCCGCGAAGCCCAGGCGGGTGTTACCGAAGGGATCCTCGGCCACGCCCGTCTCCTCTACCTTGAAGTCAACGGACTTGGTGGTGCCCTTGATGGTGAGGTCACCGGTGACCATGCCCTCGCCTGCCTCGTTCACGTCGAACTTGGTTGCAGTGAAGGTCATCTCCGGGAACTTCTCAACGTCGAAAAAGTCCTCGTTCTTCACGTGCGCATCGCGGTCGGCGTTGTTGGTATCGATGGACGCGGTCTTCACCGTGGCGGTAGCTGCGGACTCGTTAATGTTCTCTCCCACCTTCAGGGTGCCCTCGAACTCGGTGAAGTTGCCACGCACCTTGGTGATCATGGCGTGGCGGGCGACGAAGCCGATGGTGGTGTGTGCTGCGTCCAGTGTGTAGGTTCCTGCGGTGATAGTCATGGGTTCCTCGTTTCTTCTAGGTTTCTCTAGATTGTTGATGTGACAACAATAATTATACGCTCCGTGTCTGATCTGTAAAGGGAAGAAATCGCAAGAACAATAAAGCCCCAGACCTGGAACCCGAAACCTGCAGGTGGGCGTCGTCAAGCGCGTGGTGCGTCTGAGTCAGCGAGCAGGGAGTTTCGGGATCGAGGTCTGGGGGAATGCGTGAGGTGGTGGGTTAGTTAGTCGGGATACCCACCAGGGTGGCCTCCTTCAGTGTGACGGAGCCGGACTTGGGCATGTCGGTGAAAACGATGAGGGCGCCGTCGAAGGCCACGGGCTTCTCCTTGAGCTCGATGTCTTGGCGTGCGCTCGTCAAGGTGCCGTGTGCGAGCTCGGTCAGCTTGCCGGAGTCAGGATCCGTGGGGTCAAAATCCTTGGTATTAACGCCATAGACCTCGTACTTGGCGCCCGTGGACTTGCTCTGCTGAAGCGGTAGCGCGCGGAGTTGCGTGGGCTTGTCAACGCTGAGCAGGAGTCCAGTGTCTGCCTTTTTCGTGGACCATGAACCAGATACTTCCTTGCCCTCCGGAACGGAGGTGGTCTTTACGTCTTTCAGGATCACCGGCGGCACGTTGGGGAAGGTCGTTTCCGTCGTGGATTCGCTCTTCGTCACCACGGGGGAAGTTTTCTCATTACCTACCTGGGAGAGAATCCACACGCTGAGTGCGGCCATCGCCACGACGAAGAGGGTAGCCAGCACACCGAGCACGATGATCCCGGAGCCAGAATAACCGCGGCCGCCGAAGCCCGGTGCAGGGCTCGGGTCCTCCTTGCGCGGGGTCTCCTCCACCGGTACCTGGAGGGTTTCCTCGCCGTCCTCGCCGTCGCCGGCGAAGGCCGCCAAGCGGTGGGCGATGTCCTCGAGATCGGAGTCCTGGCCCTCTTCGGCGTCGGCAGCGATCTCCTGTAGCACCTCCGGTGTTGGGCTAGTGGAGTCCACCAGGAGAGAGATTGCGGAGGCCAACGCCGAGCGGTCAGTTTCCTCATCGTTGCTGTGCAGCACCGCGGGGAAGGCCAGCGTGGCAATACCTTCGGTAGAGATGCGGATGCGGTTGCGGTTTTCAATGCCCAGCACGAGGTCCGCCGCATGGGCCGCGGCTGTGGTGCGCACCAGCGGTACCAAGGCGTGGGCCACGGCGCGCGGATCGAGGTCCTCATCCTCCGACACTGTCTTCAACGAGGTGCCCTCTACCCAGTCCGCCACGACGAGGCAGCCCTGGCGGTAGGACAGGATATCGATGTTCTCCGCCACGGCATCCAGTTCCATCTCCGCTAGGCGGCGCGTGGCGCGGGAGACCTCGGCGGAGCGGCGGGCGGCCACGGCCGGGGTCGCCGGCGCCATCGGGGCTTCGCCTGTGGTGTCCACGAAGGTCAGCGACACCACGCGGCCGGTGGCCTGCTCGCGCGCCTTCCAGAAGCGGGTACCCGCGGCAGAGCCATAGTCTTTGAGGAGGCGGAAGCGGCCATCGGAGACCGGCGCACCCGGCACCAGGCGCGGACCACGGACGATACCGGCAGACATCGGCGGCGGCACCGGCGAAGAGTTGAAGGCGTCCACGCTGAAGATGGGCTGGAACTCCAGCTGCTCCGGGGCTTCGACCTCGATAGCTTCTGCATGCTCGATCTTGATGAAGCGGGACATGCCCGGAATGCGCTGCAGCTGGCGGCCCAGGTTGATGACTTCCGGCAGGCCCGAACGCGAGAGCACGATGCCGGTCACGATCACGAAGACCAGGCCCACGACGGCGAGCTTGAGCAGGTACACAAACGGCGGAACCTCGGCCGGGAGCACGAAGTTGATGCCGTAGTTGAAGGCGTAAGCAACGACTAGGCCAACGATGGAGGCCAGCACCGACCACACGGTGGTCGCGATAACCGCGCGGCCGCCCAGGCTACCCAGCTTGCGCTTGAGCAGGAAGCCGCCGATCACCGCGCCGGCCACGAAGCCGAAGCCGTTGGCAGTACCCAGCAGGATGACCACGCGCTCCGGGGAGTCCGCAACGTGTGGGGCCAACAGGGAGAGCACCACCTTGGTCAGCGTGATGCCGGCGATGATGAAGGTGGGTGTCCACGCTTCCTCGCGGGCGTAAAACACGCGCAGGTGCAGCAACACGAGGGCGTAGGGGATGAGGGTAAAGGCGGAGAAGCTCAGTGTGAGGCCGAGCAGCTCGGCCGCGTCGGCGTCGAAGGCTCCGTATTGGAAGAGGCCGCGGGCAATCGGGATACCGAAGCCCGTCATGAAGATGACGATCGGAATCAGGGCGATAAACGTCAGCTTCGTGCCGAGCGTGAGATCCCGAACCACGGCCTTGACGTCACCGTCCGCGGCGTTGCGGGACAGACGCGGCATAATTGCGGTGAGTAGCGTGACGCCGATGACGCCATAGGGCACCTGCAGAAGCAGCCAGGCCTGCTGGTAGGTAAAGGGCGCGCCTTCATCCGCATGCGCCGCCACGCGGGAGGTGATGACGTAACCCAACTGGGAAATCGCCACATAGGCCACAATTGCCATGGCCATCCCACCGAATTGCTTGAGGCGGTCATCCAGGCCCCACAGCGGCTTGAGGTTAATGCCTGCCTTCTTGAGATAAGGGAAGAGGATGAGGCATTGCACGACCACGCCCGCCGTGGTGCCTAGGGCTAGGAGCAGCACGTGCCTGTCCGTGATCGGCGAGGGTGCATCGGGATGCAGACTGCCCGGCACCAGCTGGTAGGCCACGAGCACCGAAATCGAGATGATGTTATTGACCACCGGTGCCCACGCGCCCGGCCCAAAAATATTCTTGGTGTTGAGCACCGCTTGGAAGAGCGCGAAGAGTCCGTAGAAGAAGATCTGTGGCAGCAGCAAGTAGGCAAAGGAGGTCGCCTGCACGGCATTGACCTCGCCGTCTTCCGGCAACATCATGCGCGTTAACTGCGGGGCAAAAATACAGGAAAGCACCGTGATCGTGGCCAACAGGGAGAAGGCCAGTGTGAAGAGGCGCCGGACAAAGTCCTCGCCGCGGTCGGCATCTTCCTTTTCCGCGCGCACCAGCACCGGAACCACGAGTGAGGTCAGCACCGCACCCAGCACAATCTCCGTGATGAGGTTGGGCAGCTGGTTCGCCGTGGTAAAGGCGGAGGAAATCGCCGGGCCAAGCGACGAGCCGATGAGCACGTTGCGAATGAATCCCGTGATGCGGGAAATCAACGTGGCGATAGCCATGGAACCGGTGGCGCGGACGACGGCGCCGTCGGAGTTCTTTTCGCCGCCGGACTCACTCGGGGCCGAGGCAGACTTGCCCTTCAGTCCCGAACGGTCCTCGAGTTCGTCGTCGACAGCAACGACGCCGCTCGGCGCGCGCTTTTCCGGGACCGGTGCCGGCGGCGAGGGCGTGACAATGCGGCGACGGGCACCAGACATAGGTTCATGTGTCATAGAGAAAACTATCCGTGAGACTTCTTTTTCTTCCGCTTACCCAGACGGAACAGGGCAGCTAGGACGAGGGCGAGCGCGGCGATCGCGCCGACTCCATAGACGCTAACGATACCGGCACGCGTCTGCACCGTGATGTCGATGGGATCCGAAATGAGGTGCTCAGATGGTGTTGCAAGCCACAGGCGCAGCGACGTCTGGTCAGCGTTGCTAGGCAGGTCAGCGGTCATGGACACGGTAATGGATCCCTTGGCCGGGATGTGAATCATGTTCTGCGTGTTCAACGTGGCGCCGTCGGGGGCGTCATAAGCCAGGTGTGCGTCGACAGGCAGTGGCAGGCCGTTTTCCGCCACGATGAGCAGCGGCGATGACTCTGAGACGCGGGTATACACGTTGCCCGGTGGGATGAGGGATACGGAGGCGCGCAGCTCGCGAAGCATATCCGCGTTCTTCTCTAGGCGGGAGCGGCTTTGCTTCACCGAAGTCGGAAAGCCGTGCAGGCTGGAGCGGCCGGTCGCGCTGAGCGCCGTGAGCAGATCGTGGCGCAGAGGTGCCGTGAAGTCGTAGCGCGTCATGGCAATACCGGGGTCGTTGACCATGATGGACATCAACTCGTCGGTATAGCGCGCCTGCTGTGTTACCTGTGTGATCTCGGCGTCGTGAAAGGCTGAAGGGTCCGGGTAGGGGCTGCCGGGACTCCCACCGCCCTCCTCCACCTCTAGCGCGGTAACGGGGCGGGGTTCGAGGCGCCCAGAATCGAGGAGCCGCTGCGCTGCTTCCATCACCGCACGTGCGGCGGCAGGGTCCTGGTAATTCGGCAGCTTGGCCACGGTCTCCTCTTGCGCAGACGCCACGCTTATCGACGCCCCCGCCGTCAGTGCCCTCGCCTGTTCCGAATCGATCGAAAAGTCGTAGCGCAGCTCCGGGTTGGAGTACCCGGTGGTCTGCGGCTTCGATCCGGTTTGGGCCAAGAGTGCGCCGAGGGAGGCATCAAAAGTGGCGGCCTTGCCTACCCACTCGGAATTATCCGCCACCAACAGCGGAACGGACATCGCATGCTCGCTCGTCCCAGAGGCCGGCGCGGTGAGCTGCGTGCTGAGCGGGACGCCGAGGATGCGCTCGATGGTGTCTGTGCCTTGCTCTACGGCCTCGTGGGTGAGCCACTCATTGCCCACTTTGGCCACGGCATCGGTGTCTGCGTTGGCCCACGGCATGAGCATGCGGCAGTCGACCTGTTTGAGCTTCTGCAGCCATGCGGCGGCGTCCCGGGAACCCGCGCCGGGCGTGCCGCGATCGGAATCGGCGCTGTTAAACCAGGAATCACGCAGGCGAGTGGGGTGTTTGGCGGTAGAGGGGCGCGTCTCGTTGACGGTGTAGCCGGCGGACATGCGGTCGGCGGCGTCGACAAGCGCGGGGTCCAAAGCCATGCAGCCGGAACCGTGCAGATCATGCTGCAGGTAGGCGTCGAGCAGTTGATCGAGCCGCCCGCCCGGGGAGAGCTGTTCAGCCAGCTGCTCGCTTTCTAAGATGAGCTCCTCGCCACCGGTATCTCCCGGCACCACGTCTACCTCGGCGGTGACAGGATAGACCAGCGAAAAGGAATGCTCGCTCTCGTCTTCGGGAGCCGATTCTTCTCCTTGGAAATCCAGGATTGTCCGCTCCTCCGCGAAACTGGCCGCCTGGCCGTCGCGGGTGCCGGTGAGCGTGAACAGGAGCGGGTAGGCGCCAGGTTCCGTGATGGCCAGCGTGGAGTCTTTGCCCAATGCGGTGGGAACCTCCACGGTCAGCTCGCGGCTCTCCCCCGGTTCAAGCTTTCCCGCGCCGAGTGTCGCCCCATAATAAGGAAAGGATCCCGCAGCGAGCTCTTGGCGTGCCTGGGTGGTGGAGTTCACGGCAGTGCTGCGCCGGGAGGTTATCTGCAAATCATCAACGGCGCTCTCGGTTGGGTTATGGATGCGCAATTGTAGCTCGAGCGTCTCCCCTACCCGCGCCTCCGTTGCGCTAAGTAGGCTGAGCTCCAGCTCGTCAGGACCGCGGGAGCCGAGCCAATAGTGGGAGTCAGTAATCCCAGTGTCTGGAGTTTGTGCCTGGGCCACGGGGACGGCGCAGCCCACCGCCAGCGCCGCGATGGCCGCCGCTGCGCGCCACCTCACCGTGGGGTCGCCTTTCCTGCGGCAGCTTCCTTTCGCGCGAGATCCGGGAGGAGGTCGTGGGCAATGCGAGCCAGCTTGCGCTCGTCCGCATAGGCCAAGTGCTCGATGAGCTCGGAGACTGGGATCCAGGACACTTCTGTGACCTCCGGGTCTTCGTCATTCATGATGCCGTCCACAAAACGCAAAAGGTGGTGGTGCACTGTTTTGTGAATGCGCACCCCATCGGAGACGAACCAATAATCAATCATGCCGAGGTCCGCGAAGACCTTACCGTGGATTCCTGTTTCTTCCCAGACCTCGCGCTCAGCGGTGAGCTCCTTGGCTTCGCCATTTTCCACATGCCCCTTCGGCATGGACCACAGCAGGCGCCCGCGGCGGTCCAACCTGCCGATGAGCGCCACATAGATCTGGGACAGGTCCACGTTGCCGTTTTCGTCGACGGCTTCCGCCAATCCGGACACGACAAGTCCGCCGGCGGAGGTCTCATCCCGCGTGGTCATGCGGTTGGTGGACGTACGCTGGGGGCGTCCAGTGCGCTGGTTCCGGTGGCCCGCGCCCCGCCGGCGGCGGCGTTTGGACCCTGGCGTGTTCTTAGTCATCCCTGCTAATCGTAGTAGACTTCGATCCGTGAATTTTCAGGACACTCAGCTAATCGGCGTTCTTGCCCGCGCGGACGCTACCGTCAGCCGGCTCAGTGGCCTCTTAAGCGGCCTGGTGGAGCGCTTTGCGCTTCACGACGCCCCCCTCTACCTCGTCGGCGGCTCCGTCCGCGATGCCTTACTTGGCCGTTTGGGCAACGATCTCGACTTCACCACTCCGGCTCGGCCCGACGTGGTCTATTCCATTCTTGAAGAGTGGGCGGAGACTGTGTGGGATACCGGCATTGACTTCGGTACGGTCTCGGCGGCTTATAAGGGCCAGCAGATTGAGATTACGACTTTCCGTTCCGATAGTTATGACGGGCAGTCCCGCAACCCCGAGGTCATGTACGGCGATACCCTCGAGGGCGATCTCGTGCGCCGCGATTTCAAGGTCAACGCCATGGCCATCGAGCTGCGCCCGGACGGCACCCGTGAATTCCACGATCCGATGGGCGGACTCGCGGACCTAGCGAACCGCATCCTCGATACCCCGGATGCGCCGGAGATTTCTTTCCACGATGATCCCCTGCGCATGCTTCGTGCTGCGCGGTTTGCGGCGCAGTTGGAGTTTGACGTCGCCCAGCGTGTGCGCGGCGCCATGATCGACATGGCTGCTGAAATCCAGCGCATCACCGTAGAGCGCGTACAGGTGGAGCTCAATAAGCTCATCTGCGGTGTCGCGCCGTGGAAGGGCATTGACCTGCTCGTTGACTCCGGTATTGCGGATTATATTTTTCCGGAGATCCCGGCGTTGCGCATGGCCCCCGACGAGCACGCGCAGCACAAGGACGTGTACGCGCACTCGCTGACAGTACTGCGCCAGGCCATGGAGCAGGAAGAGGACGGTCCCGACCTGATTCTGCGGTGGGCGGCGCTGCTCCATGACATTGGCAAGCCGGATACCCGCGACACCACCGACGGCAAGGTCACCTTCCACCATCACGAAGTAGTGGGCGCGAAGCTCACCCGCAAGCGCCTGCGCAAGCTGAAGTTCCCCAAGGCTACGACCGAGGACATCGGCCAGCTGGTCTACCTGCACATGCGCTTCCACGGTTTCGGCGATGGCCAGTGGACCGATTCTGCTGTGCGCCGCTACGTCACCGATGCCGGTGATCTACTCCCGCGTCTGCACAAGCTTGTGCGCGCAGACTGCACTACCCGCAATGAGCGTAAGGCCCGCCGCCTCCAACGCACATATGACCAGCTGGAGGAACGCATCGCGGATATCGCGGCCAAGGAAGACTTGGCGCGCGTGCGCCCAGATCTCGATGGCAACGAGATCATGGAGATCCTCGGCCTTGAACCTGGTCCCGAGGTAGGCAAGGCCTGGTCTTATCTCAAGGAGCTGCGCCTCGAGGAAGGCCCGCTGGAGCGCGAGGTTGCTATTGCGAAGCTGCGCGAGTGGTGGAATTCTAGATAGGGATGTACGCAGACAGACTTTTCAACGCCCTCGAGCGCAACGATCCCGCCCCTGGCCAGCTCCTTGTGGCGGCTCCCGACGTCCTCGCGCCCCATTACAATCGCTCCGTCATCCTTATCACCGAGCAGCATGCGGGGCGGACCTATGGTGTGGACCTGACTAAGCGCTCCGAAGTCGCTGTTTTCAATGTCATGCCGGAGTGGCTACCAGTGGTTGCTAAGCCGCAGGCCCTCTACATCGGCGGTCCGCACAATCAGCAGGCGGCCATTGGTGTGGCGCTGACGAAGCAGGGCGTGACCATTGAGGAGCAGCCGGCGCTGAGCCGCCTCGCCCCGCGCGTGGCTCTGGTAGATTTGCGCGTCGGTCCCGATGCCGTCACCGAATTAGTAGAGGGTATGCGTCTTTTCGCCGGTCACTTCGAGTGGGGTCCTGGCGAATTGGATGAGGAAATTGACCGCGGTGAGTGGTACGTGGCCCCTGCCCTGCCCCAGGACGTGGTCTCCTCGGGGTCAACGGATACGTGGTCGGATGTCATGCGCAGGCAGGCCATGCCCCTTCCGTTGTTCGCCACTTTCCCGCGCTATATCGATGAAGATAATTAGCGCTCGTCCTTTTCTTCTGCGCTAACATCTCTGCCATGCGTGCGGAGATCATCAAGGCAATACGGACCTGCATGCCCATCGCCGTCGGGGTGGTGCCGTTGGGCCTCGCCTTCGGCGTGCTCATGGTCCAGACCGGTTTTGACTGGTGGTGGACCCCTATCTTTTCCATCATTATTTACGCTGGCTCGATGGAATTCCTCGCCATTTCCATGGTTACCGGCGGCGTGACGCCCGCCGTAGCCGCGCTGACGGGTTTCATGGTCAACTTCCGGCACATCTTCTACGGGCTGACCTTTCCGCGCGATGAGATTTCGAGCCGCCTCGGCCGCGCTTATTCGACGTACGCGCTTACCGACGAATCCTATGCCGTGCTCTCGGCCCTCCCCCGTAACTCGCGTCCAAGTGGCGTGTTTGTTTTTAGCGTGCAGCTGTACTGCCAAGTCCTATGGGTCGGTTCCGGGATCATTGGTGCGGTAGCAGGCCAGGCCATTCCTCCTTCGGTGAAGGGCTTGGAGTTTGCCCTTGTCGCCCTGTTTATTGTGCTCGCGATTGATTCTTTTCAGAACAACAAGGATTACTCCCTCCCCCTGTCAGCGGCGGTCCTGGGAATCCTCGCGAGCTTTCTATTTCCCGGTCAGCTGCTCATGGTGGCGCTGAGTGCTTATTTCTTGCTCTTGGTGGTGCGTTACCTTTCTCCGCGTATCGACAATGCGCTGATTCTGCGGAGGGAGCCAACATGCCAGACGGAGTAACCCTCGGTAGCATTTTCGCCGTTTTGATCCCCGTCGGGATAGTCACCGTCCTCTTGCGTTGGCTGCCCTTCGGGTTCGTCAAAGCGCTTAAAGGAAGCCAGTTCATCAGCATGTTGGGATTCACCATGCCCGTGGGTGTGATGACGGTGCTTGTGGTCTATACCTTGTTTGGTCAGATCCAGGACACGGGAAGCCTAATACCTCCCCTCGTCGGCGCAGCGGTTACCGCAGTATTGCACCTGTGGCGCCGGAACTCGGGCTTGTCCATCTTCGGTGGCACGGCCGTGTACATGGTGTTAGTGAACCTGGTGCTTTAAAAGTCCCCGTACAGGGCGATGGCCTCGGTCCACAGGGAGTGGAACTGGAAGGCGTCGATAAGCTCGGCGTCGATGTCGGGGAACGTGTCGTAGGTATCGGGGTGTGGGACCACGCTCTGTGGGATGTTGGCGTCACCCACTGAGGCGGTTGGCATGGCGGCACCGACGATGGCGTCATTCGGTGCGAGGGCAATCATGCGCAGCATGGTGCAGGCCTCGCCGTTAATTTCCTCCAGCTCCGCGATGTGAATGGCAGTGCCGACCTCAGGAACAGTCATGGTGGTGCGAACATAAAGCTTTTTCATGTGCTCTCACTCTACCCGCGCATAGCGAGCCGCCATAGACGCGCAGATCATCAACTGCACCTGGTGGTAGATCATGAGCGGGAGGATGAGCAGTCCCAAGGAGGTACCACCGGAGGCAAAAATAACCGAGGCCATGGGAAGGCCTGTGGCCAGGGATTTCTTCGAACCACAGAATTGGATAGCGATGATGTCTTCCCTGCTGAATCCAAACTTTTTACTCACGACCTTGGTCAACCACAGCATGAAGAAAACGAATGCGGTGGAGAACACAATCTGAAAAAGAATTTGCCATATGCTAATCGACGCCCAGATCCCGTCGATCATTCCTTTCGAAAAGGCCGCATACACCACCATGGCAATGGAGCCACGGTCCACCACTTTCGTGGCCTTGCTCGCTGCGAGTTGTCCTACCCATTTTCTGGTGAGCTGGCCGAGCACGAAAGGTAGGAGCAAAAGGACAGAAATCTCAAGGAAAACTGAGCTATCGATATGGATGCCGTCTCCGGCGCCCATGAGTGCCATGACCAGCAATGGCGTAAGCAGAACTCCAGCGAGGTTTGATGCAGACGCAGAGACGATTGCTCCAGGAACATTTCCTCGGGCGATTGAGGTAAAGGCTACCGATGATTGCACCGTGGACGGTACGAGCGTGAGGTAGAGGATTCCCAAGTAAAGATCGTTTGGAATGAACGCGGTGAGTGGGCGGAGTGCGAGGCCGATGATTGGGTAGACCACGAAGGTAAACACCAGGATGGTGAGATGGAGCTTCCAGTGTTTGATACCGTTGATGGCTTCTCGCGTTGAGAGCCGCGCGCCGTAAAGAAAGAAGAGAAGGGCGATCGCGATATTCGTGAGGACATCGAAGCCGTCTGCAAAGCTTCCGCGTGCGGGAAAAACGATAGCGATTGCGACGGCGAAGAGGATGAGGATGATGAGGGGGTCGAGTCTTTTAAGGCGCTCAATCATAGAAGAGAGTCTAGACGCCCCTCACGGTTTCACGTGAAACATCTTTTCAAGCCCCTGCGTCCCCGGGGATAGCCTCTAGGCGGAGACGTTTTTGATTGTTCCACCGTTGTTTTCTACGCCGTACTCTGTAAGCGGTTTGGGGCTGGGTCCGCCGGTAACTTCACCACTGCTGAGGTCAAAGCTGGAGTAGTGGCTAGTGCAGGTGGCAGTCATGCCTTCAATCTTCGTAATGAGGGAGCCCTGGTGTGGGCAGGTCTGCGAGTATGCCTTGAACTCCCCTTCAGTGGGTTGAGCGAAAATCACTTTGTCCACAATGATGGCTGAGCCGACGGGGATTTCTGTCGCAGCGATCTCTGCGGAAGGCTCCTTGCCGCAAGCGGCGAGGTAAGCCCCGGCAAAAGTGGTGGCGGTACCAAGCAGGAAGAGACGGCGTGAACATGTTGTCATGCTGATTACTCTATCTGATTGATGGAGTGTGTTCTGGAGGATGGTGGGCAGCTAGCTGAGTTTGCCATCCCACACGGGGAGCTCGTCTTCCCTACTGCCGCTGAAATCATAGGCACCGTAGTTTGTGCCGACATCGCTATAGATTGTTCCGGCTATGGTGTGCCCGGTGCGGTTATCGCTAGAAAGCGCATAAGTAGCCCCTGCCCCTAGAATGCTGAGGCTGAGCGCGGCGGCAGCGATGATTCGAAACGTGCGGATGTTTGTAACTTTGTTCATGGGATCCATGGTGCGCCGAAGATCGTGTCTTGTCACGGCACCGCCTCGCTCTCCCATGGTGTTGGTGCACACTTCTCAGTGTTGGCACAGGATAAAGAAAAGGGCTCCGCCAATGGTGGTGGGATTCCATGGATGGCGGAGCAACGTATTTATTTGAATGTGACGAAAATAGTGTGGTGGTTATTTGTACCGATTGATTACGTCACTGTGCTTTAAAGTAGGTGTTAATTCTTGTCCACGTTATCGGCGCGTGCCGCAGCTGCGCGGGCCGCGGAGACGTCGACAGTCGGCGCTTCTCCCCCGCACCCGCCATCGCCGCAATTGCAGGAATCACCGCAGCCTTCGTCCCCTTTGTGCGCCTGGTTCCACAGGTACGAGGCACGGGCACCCATGTTTGAACCGATGGATAGCGCGAGGATTGCCACGACGAAGGTGAGCGCGGGGATAAGCCACATCCATCCCTCCGCGCGCAATGCGATGATGCCACCGAATACTAAAGCGACGCCGCCCAAGAACCAGAACGGGCCCGCGACAGCATGGGCATTATCCCAGGCTTCTCTAGATGTGCGGATTTCCGCGAGACGTAAGCCAACGACGCTATTTCCAGGAAGCTTGCGGAGCGTGGCAAGGCCACCGACGACAATAAGTACCGCGGCCAAGATGAGGAAAATGATTCCGACTACGAGCATGCCCCTTAGTCTATCCGGCTTCCTAGCTGGCGAGAAAGCCGGTTCAAATTATTCGCATCCTGCTGTAATATACATTTCGTGTCGCTTGGTAGATATTAATGTACTTATCATCGAGCGAGAAAACCGACATGGTAGCAACCATAGAAAAGACTCAATCATGACATTCAAGAGTGTTCTCAACTCTCTGTTGTTCAAGATTATCGTCGCGATAGTTTTGGGCATCATCGTTAGCCAGTTTGCCCCGGAGTGGTTCGGAAGGGCCTTCGCCACATACAACGGCCTGTTTTCAAACTTCCTTGGCTTCTTCATCCCCGTTCTTATTCTCGCCCTTGTTGCCCCTGCAATTGCAGGCCTTGGACGGGGCGCCGGTAAGTGGCTGGGTATTACTGCAGGCATCGCTTATGGCTCAACTATTGTGGCGGGCCTTGTCGCTTATGGCCTGACCCAGGCCCTCTACCCCACTTTGCTGGGTGGACAAACGCTTAATACGGACGTCGCCGACATTGATGCCGGTGCTCTCGAACCCTACTTCACCGTCGAAATGCCTGCACCTTTTGAGGTGATGACAGCTCTATTGCTGTCCTTCTGTATCGGCGTGGCCATGACCACCGTGAAATCTGACAACCTATACGCGATCACTAAGGAATTCGAGAATGTTGTCATCAAGGTGATCTGGGGATTCGTTATCCCACTTCTGCCGTTCTACATCTTTGGCATGTTCCTTTCCCTAGGTATGAACGGGAATATCGGAACGGTGTTGGTCGCCTTCACGAAGGTTCTTCTGCTTGCAGTCGTTATGACCTTGGTTTACCTTGTGCTCCAGTACGTCATTGCAGGTGCCATTGCAGGTAAGAATCCATTCAGCGCATTGAAGAACATGGCACCGGCCTACTTTACCGCGCTGGGTACTTCTTCTTCTGCCGCTTCGATTCCGGTCACTTTGGACGCCACTTTGAAGAATGGTATTTCCAAGCCCGTTGCCGGCTTTGTCATCCCTCTCTGTGCGACCATTCATCTTTCCGGTTCGATGATAAAGCTGACGCTATACGCTTTCGCGATCGTGTTTATGGCAGATGGTATGGAAGCTGACCTGGGTAAGGCCTTGGGATTCATTCTGTTGCTTGGCATCATGATGATCGCCGCCCCCGGCGTTCCGGGTGGTGCTGTTATGGTCGCGGTCGGCTTGTTGCAGGCCAATATGGGCTTTGATGATTCGATGGTGGCGTTGATGATCGCCGCCTATATTGCAATCGACTCCGTTGGTACTGCAGCAAACGTTACTGGCGACGGCGCCATTGCGATGATCGTCGATCGTTTCGCGCGGGACAAGATTGACGGCCTAGAGGCTGAGTCAGACGCTGCGGCTGCCGACGAGGAGCCCGCAACGGCATAAGTTTCACGTGAAACGCTGGATGTTTCCCCCTCCCTAGCCTGCTTTCCATCCCTGGTCTATACGTCTAGATCGCTAACTCGGACTCTGGCTCTGGGAGGGGGATTTTGTTTATTTTGGCGAAAACTTCGTGGTCTACTGATTGCGCACTTTGCCATCAAAGGCCTCGGTGAAAAAATAAAGCAACTCTTGCGGGAAACCTATAGAACATGTATTCTATAGGTGGGAGTGGGGAACGTAATTGTTCGGCTAGTTTAGGGGTGCAGCTACCCGTGGGAACCACAACAAACTCTTCAACGTCAGTACCTACTGCGTACTTTTCTCACTCAAACCCGCACGATCCAGAATGCATGGCGGGCCAACTCATGCGGAGAATAGAGTACGAGTTTTGGTCTAGTGTCCAACCGCCGCTCGATGCCGATTCAGATACTGCCTTTTTGCGTATAGGGCAAAAGACAGGAAAGTCTCCTGCGCATGTGGCGCGGAATGTCATGGGATTAATCCGTCTCAGTGAGTTGCCGAAAGTAAAGGTTCTGCAAGATGCTGCGTTCTTGCTCGATATGCAAGCCCTGGTCGCTATCGATCAGGTAATGGCAAAACTCGGGAACCCTCTCTCATCGGTGGTCGCCGAAATTGACAGTCAACTTTCGGCGTGGCTAACGCCGACTAAACCGAACCAGGTCTTCCCCAGTGCTGAAAAGATTCGGCGAAAAGTGCGAGACATCGCCAAAGTCTTGGATGATTCAATCGAGTTCCGGGACAAGCGGAAAAAGAATCGCTACTCGCTTCTTACTCGGGGAGAGCGTGTGTCGATTGAGCTTGAGGTGGACAGCAAGGTCGGCGTCGTAATCCACGAGACTATTAAGCTTGCCGCCAAAGAGCATGACGTTTCAATGGCGGATGCCTTGATTCTACTCATTACGGGCAAAATTCAGCCTGAGGCGGGAAAGGTCGTCGTACATGAATACAAAGCTACTGACGTGGAGGGGGCTCCAGTCTACGTGCAGGGACATGGGTGGACCGGCGAGGGGGTTCCAGCGTCGAAAACAGTGACGCGGGACTTTAGTGAAGCTCCAGGACCGTGCGATGGCTATCAGCCTTCTGAATTTACCCGAAAGTATGTCGAGGGGCGCGATGGTACCTGTCGTGCGCCCGGATGTAATCGTCCGGCATGGACATGTCAGCTGGACCACCGGATTAACTATTCCGATGGCGGCCAAACGCATGCCTCAAACTTGGTTGCTCTTTGCCAGCATCACCACAACATGAAAACAGATGGACGGGCGTTCTACATCCTGGACCCGGTTACTGGTGATGTTGTGTGGTTGTACGAGGACGGAACTTGGGCCGTAACTGAGGCAACCGGCCCGTTGGCACCAGCCTCGAAGGTGTGGGCCCGGACCATTGCGGAAGATGTGGTTGCGCACCGTCGCAAGATGCACGAAGAGGCGCGAGCTTTGAAAGTTGAGGTGGACGGCGGAGAGATGGTCGAAATATTCGACAAGACGGACCCTGCGGAACGCTACTCGAATGGGTACGACGATATTCCCTTCTAAGCACTTAGCCTGCGAAAGCATCGAGAAGCTCACAGAGAATTAAGGAGTCATATGGGGAAGGTGGACTGAGGTTTATTGGCCGTCGCTTATTTCGATACCGATAGGCTCACCGCCTGTGCACTCGGTTAGGGCACGGTTTCACGTGAAACGGCCCCTTCCATCGGGGTGCGCGGTGGCGCGCAGCGTGATGAAAGAGGCCGTCGGGAGGCGGACTGCTCTAGGTCGCTAGACATCTCACTTTTAGCTATCGTTGCCCGAAACGCTACCCGGCAAAGTGCAGATGAGGCCTGACTAGGGCTCGGTGGGCTTAGTGGCAGCTTTCATCTTCGAGACAAAGTCGATAACTGCAGCAGCGAGCATCTCGGTGGGTCGATTATCTTCGTCAAGGTGTGCGTCAACGATCTTTGTTAACGCGGATCCTGTAATCGCGCCGGCTGCACCGGCGTCGATAGCGTCCGCGACGTGTTGGGGAGTCGAAATTCCGAAGCCGAGGAGAATCGGTGCCCCACCAAAACGCTTCACGTTGCTCACTACTTCATCGAGCCCGCGCGTCTCCGATTCCTTCTCGGTGCCGGTGACGCCGTCGCGCGAGATCGCGTAGATGTAGCCTTTGGAGTACTTCGCTACGCCCTCGAGGGTCTTCCCGGAGGCTTGTGCGGGTGCGATGAAGATGGGATCGATTCCTGCTCGGTCGGCTGCGTCGACGAAGGGGGCGCCTTCGCGAACGGGGACGTCGGGAAGCAAAATGCTATCGGCGCCGGCCTCTTGGAACTCGGCATAGAAGGTTTCTAGCCCCCGAGTGAAGGGGACGTTGCCGTAGATGAGCATGCCGATGGGCAGGTCTGGGAACTCGCTTCGAATTGTGCGGATTTGCTCGATCGCAGAATCTACCGTCGCGCCGCCTGCGAGGGCGCGGATGTGTGAGGCCTGGATCGTGGGACCGTCGGCGACCGGATCTGAGAAGGGAACGCCGAGTTCGAGCGCGTCAGCGCCACCGGCGACGGCCGCGCGAACGATGGTGAGGGCGGTTTCTGGGTCGGGATCGCTCAGCATGATGAAAGGGACAAAAGCCCCTTCATTGCGGGCAGCGAGACTGGAGAAGAGTTTCTCGTAGCGGCTCATTACTTGTCCTCCGTGATCTTGAATTCGGGGTGCGCGTCGAGGGTGCGGCGGACGTGATCGATGTCCTTGTCACCGCGCCCGGAAAGAGAAACGAGAATGGTGATGTCTTCATCTTTGCGTTTCAACGCATAGGCCAGGGCGTGCGAGGATTCGAGGGCGGGGATAATGCCCTCGCGGCGGCTGAGGAGCTGGAAGGCCTCGAGAGCTTCGGCGTCGGTGATGCCGACATATGTGGCTCGGCCGGTCTGTGCGAGGTGGGCGTGCTGTGGGCCCACGCCCGGGTAGTCGAGTCCGGCCGAAATGGAATAGGATTCCTCTACCTGTCCGTCGGCATTGCGCATGAGGTAGGAGCGGGCGCCATGAAGAATTCCGATGGTTCCGTTATTGATGGTGGCGCCATGGTGCCCGGAATCGAGTCCTTCTCCCCCAGGCTCAGCGCCGACGAGTTCGACAGATTCTTCGTCGATAAAGTCCGCGAACATGCCGATGGCGTTGGAACCGCCACCGACGCACGCGACGACGAGATCTGGCAGCCCGCCGGTGCGCTCGATCATCTGGGCCTTGGCTTCCTCGGAAATCACTTTGTGGAACTCGCGGACGATCGTTGGGAAGGGATGCGGTCCCGCTGCGGTGCCGAGGAGGTAATGGGATTCGTGGAAGGTGGCGGTCCAGTCGCGGAGAGCTTCGTTGACTGCATCCTTGAGGGTTCCGGAGCCGGAATCCACGGGAATCACCTTGGCGCCCATGAGTTCCATGCGGTAGACGTTGGGTTGCTGCCGCTCGACGTCCTTGGCACCCATGTAGATCACACAGTCGAGGTCGAGCAGAGCGCAGGCGAGAGCGGTCGCGGTGCCATGTTGGCCCGCGCCGGTTTCGGCAATGATGCGCGTCTTTCCCATCCGCTTGGCTAGGAGCGCCTGGCCGATGACCTGGTTGGTCTTGTGTGCACCGCCGTGGACGAGGTCCTCACGCTTGAGGAAGATGCGTGCCTTTCCGCCAAGTTTGGTCGCTTCGGTGAGCGGCGTGGGGCGGCCCAGGTAGTCCCGTAGGTAGCCGGCAAGTTCCTTGCGGAAGGCCGGGTCATTCTGGGCGTCGACGAAGGCGTGCTCGAGCTGGTCGAGTGCTGGGATGAGTGATTCGGGAACAAATTGTCCGCCAAACTCACCGAAGTAGGCGGGAAGAATGGTCTCCCTGGTGTCCTGATCGTTGGTCATGATAGTCCTTTTGTCTCGGGCTGTTGCTAGGGCTCGGGTGGGGGATTAATACGTAAAGTGACGAATTATATGGAAGGCCTGAGCGATGAGTGCACTGTCTTTTCGACCGTTCACTTCGACCCCTGAATTGATGTCCAATCCGGCGGTGCCGACGCGAAGCGCCTGGGTGAGGTTCTCTGGATTCAGGCCCCCAGCAAGAAGTGACTTTGCTTTGACCTCGTCTGGGACAGTTGTCCAGTCGAAGGGGGTACCGGTGCCGCCGGTGCCGGAGTCGAGAATGAGGAGGTCGACGGCGTCGGCAAGCGCAGCGGCGAGGGCCGAGCCGTGGGGTGCGGTCATGTCGATGGCGCGCCACACCTGGCGCTCCCCTGCTACTGCTCGGACGGACTCAATGAGTTCGAGCTCGGCCTCTGTGCTCCCCTGGTAAGGCGCGTGGATCTGCAAGGCGGAGATGCCATCGATGGCCAACTCCTCCCAACCGGCAGTGCGGCGTGAGACCGCGACATAGCTTAGGTCGGGTTCGTGGGCGATGATGTCGAGCGCGGTTTCACGTGAAACATTGCGCGGGGAGGCCTCCTCGAAGACGAATCCCCCGTAGACGGCACCGGCGGCACGGGCGGCCTGAGCCGCTGACCATGTCGTGAGGCCGCAGACCTTGTTCTGGCCATAGACCAGCTCACGGGCGGCCCGGTCGATATCGGGCGTGCCGGTGAGCTGGGAGCCAACGAGGAAGGCATTGGCGTGAGAACCCAGGCGGCGAACGGTCTGGTTATCGCGAATACCGGACTCCGACACGATGACCTTGCCAGACGGGACGTGGTGTGAAAGGCGCTCGGAGCGTGTGAGATCGATGCTGAGGTCGTGGAGGTTGCGGTTGTTAATTCCGATGACATCGATGCCAAAGGAAGTGGCGCGGGCGACTTCCTCCTCGGTGATAGCCTCGGTGAGGACATCGAGCCCAAGGGAATCCGCGAGCTGCTTGAGTTCTGCGTAGGTGTCGTCATCGACGATCGACATCATGAGCAAAATGGCGTCGGCGCCAAAATAGCGCGCAGCGTAGACCTGAATGGGGTCAACGATGAAGTCCTTGCACAAGACAGGCAGGTGCGTGGATAGGGCCACAGTCTGCAGATGGTCGTAGTCGCCGCCAAAACGATCCGGTTCGCACAGCACCGAAATGGCTGAGGCGTAGCGCGAATACACGCGAGCGATGGCCCCAGGTTCATAGTGTTCCCGAATGAGCCCCAGTGATGGAGAGGCGGACTTGCACTCCATGACGAAACGGTTGGTGCCGTTGAGTGCATCGTAGAAGGAACGTTCTGAGCGCGGGAGAGCAGCTAAATCAACGTGTGCCAGGCGCTCACGGATTGCGGGCAGATGCGTGCGGCGCTTGGCGACGATCCCTTCAAGCACGGTCGGCAGAGCCATAGTTCGCCTCCTCGTGCTTCTTCAGCCATGCGGCGACGGTTCCATCCTTAATGAGTTGGTCGGCATGCGCGACGCCCTCGTGGATGGAATCGGTAGTGCCATTGAGATAGAACATTGCGCCGGCGGTGGCGGCGATCGCGTCGTGGTGGGCGGGCTTGCCGGTACCGGCGAAGACCGCCCGGAGGGCCCTTGCGTTTTCTTCACCGTTGCCGCCGGCGAGGTCGGAGAGCTCGTGGCGGGAGATGCCGAGGTCCTCCGGGGTGAGCTCGTAGTGGCTAATGGAGCCGTCGCGAAGCTCCCAGACCTGGGTGGTGCCGTGGACGGCAATCTCATCGGTACCCGCGCCGTGGACGACGAGCGCGCGCGTGCGGCCAAGATCCTTGAATACTTCAGCGATGAGCTGGCCCTGCTCGGGATTGGCGATGCCCATGATCTGGAACTCTGGGCGGCCCGGGCTGAGCAGCGGACCCATGGTGTTGAAGAGGGTTGAAATTCCGAGTCCCTTGCGTACCGGTTGCACGTGAGCAACTGCCGGGTTATACGCAGGAGCGAAGAGGAACGTGAAATTCGAGGCTTCGAGTTGGCGGACCGCGCGGTCCGGATCGAGGTCGAGCGGGATGCCGAGGGCCTCAAGGACGTCGGCGGAACCCGACTTGGAAGATACGGAACGGTTGCCGTGCTTGACCATCTTGACCCCGCCGGCGGAGGCGACGAGAGATGCGCCGGTGGTGACGTTGATGGTGTTAGCGCCATCGCCACCGGTCCCTGCGGTGTCCATGAGTCCCTTTCCGGTGACTGGGAAGGGACGCCCAGCATTGAGGAAGGCGCGCGCCGCGCCGGCGACATCGGCGAAGGTTTCGCCGCGAGTACGGATGTGGGTAAGGAGAGCGGCGATATGAATGTCGTCGTACTCCCCTACTGTCAGTGGGGTAAAGACCTCGATAGCTTGCTCGAGCGTTGGATGTGAAATGTCGAGGAATTCCTGCAGTGTCTTGAGGGCGTGGTTATTAGTCATTACTTGGCTCCTTCCATAGTGGGGAGAGAAGAAAGTTGTTTGATACAGCGTTCGATGATGATGGGTCCCGTCGGCGTGAGGACAGACTCTGGGTGGAACTGCAGGCCGAGGGCCATACCGTCGAGAGTTTCCGCCGCCATGGTGACAGGGCCGATATTGGTGTCGGTCTCCGCGAGGCTGCGCATCTGGGCGGGAATGTTCGCGCAGCCCAAGGAGTGATAGCGCGCAACGGGGACGAGGCGGCCCACGTAGTTCGGGTTATCTGGCTCGGAATCAGTAGTGAGCCCTTGGAAGAGCGGGTGCTTCGCGCCAGCGTCGGTCAGCGTCATGGGCACAGAGGAACCGTGCACCGGGCCGCAGGCTTCAACCCTGCCGCCGCAATGCTCGAGCAGCGCCTGGAAGCCCAGGCAGATGCCGAGGATGGGGATGCGGCCGAGGGAGGCGTCGATAAGCTGCATCATCGATCCGGCGTCGCGCGGGTGGCCGGGGCCGGGTGAAAGGATGATGATGTCGGGCTGGGCGGCGAGGACCTCCTCCACCGGCACGGTGTTGCGGAAGACGGTGGTGTTATATCCCGCGAGGGCGTCGACGAGGTTGTAGACGAAAGAATCGTGGTTATCGATGAGGACGACGTGCGGGTTCATCGGATGACCTCCAGGTTTGCGTTGTGGGCCTGGGCGATGGCGCTGAGCACCGCGTAGGCCTTGTGGACGGTTTCATCGGCTTCGGACTGCGGAACGGAATCACGCACGACTCCCGCACCGGCCTGGACGACGGCCGTGCCATCCTTGACGTAGGCGGAACGGATGACGATGCAGTTGTCCATGGATCCATCGCCGCGCAGGTAACCGATAGCTCCCCCGAAGGAGCCGCGGCGAGTGCCTTCGGTTTCGCGGATGAGCTCCATCGCGCGCAGCTTCGGTGCGCCGGTCAGCGTTCCCATGTTCATGCAGGCACGGTAGGCGTCGAGGGCGTCGAAATCCTCGTGCAGTGTGGCGACAACGCGGGAGACCAAGTGCATCACGCGGGAATAGCGGTCCACCTGGAGCAGATCAGCGACCTGTCGGGTGCCGGGAACAGCGACGCGGGCGAGATCATTGCGGGCTAAGTCAACCAGCATGATGTGCTCCGAGACCTCTTTGGAGTCGGTGCGCATCTCGAGTTCGTTGCGGATGTCCAGCTCGTGGGTCGCACCGCGCGGGCGGGTGCCGGCGACCGGGTAGAGCTGCACCTGCCGGTCAGCGGCCGTGTACTTCAGGTTGGATTCGGGGGAAGCGCCGAAGAGCTCGTGCTCGGTGCCGCGCAGGTAGAACATATACGGCGAGGGGTTGGTTTCTCGCAGCGTGCGGTAGGCAGTAAAGGCATCCGGGCAGTCGAGGCTGAACGCGCGGGAGGGCACGACCTGATAGATATCGCCTGCATGTACGTTGTCTTGGAGGCGCTCGACGTGGCGGCGGAAAGCGGCGTCATCAATGGAAGCGCGTGCGCGAATGGTCTCGCGCGGTGCCGGGGCTTCTGGAGTAATAGGTACGGTGACAACGGCCCGGTCCAGCTCTTCTTCGAGCGCGTGCTTGTCGACGCCCCACCCCTCTATTTTCGCGGTCTCCGTCAGGTGGTCCACCGTGAGGACGTGCTCGGCTACCAGAAATTCATAGTCGGGGTATTCGTTAGGGCCATCAGGAACCGGCGGCAGTGCCTCGAAGGTATCGACATAGTCGAAGGCGAATCCCCCACCAAGGAAAGGCAGCGACTCGCCGGAATAGAGCTGGCTAAACTGCAGTGTGCGCAGGATATCTGCAGTTGAGGTGGCGCGGAGGCGGGCGCGCTCATCGTGCTCGGTTGAGAGCTCGAAGCTAAAGGTGGCGCTGCCCTCACCGTTCTGGCTCATCCTGGAGCGGAAGTCCTGACGAAGTTCATCTAAGAGTAGGTGCCCGGACGGAGTTAAGGCCGTTGCGGTGACTTCCTGGCCGCGGCACACCACCTTGAGTGCCGCCTTGGTGATGGCGATGCAGGTGAGGTTCTTCTTGGACTCGATGTCGGCGGACTCTAAGAGCAGGGAATCCTGCGGAGTGGCGAGGGCATAAAAGAGCGCGCTGGCGTCCGGTATGTACCTGACCTCGCGTTGGGCTGTATACGGCATCCTGTGTCTTTCTTTAACGATAGTGAGTGCTGCCGCGAGCTTCGCAAGAGAGCAAAACGCCGAAAAGCCCGCAGCTGCGGGCCTAAAATATGGGAGAACAACGAGGCCCGCGGGTTACGCGCGCCACCACCAAAGGTTAGATGTGTTCTTCACATCACTGACTCTAACACCGATACCTTCCGCCGTACAGATAAAGAACGTACGGGTACCCCCGCGGCCTGAGGGCGGCAGACACCGGGGGCTATGGAAGTGATGTAGCAAACATGCAGCTAGCACGTGTGATGTAGAACTCTAAAACTATAAAGCTATAGCTTTTGGAGAGCTAAGAGTACCCCCGACTAGGAAAAATATTCATAAAACTGCTGCTTAGGAGGGTGAAAAGAGGATTAAATAACGGTCACTACTGTCATTCTTGAGTAGAAAGGGACCGAAATGTTCTCTAAAACTTCCGCCGCTCTCTCAGTTATCGCGTTGAGCGCAGCAGCCCTCGTGGGCTGCTCCTCGTCGTCGGAAAGCGCCAGCGGGGACTCCGGAGGTGGGGACTCCTTCTCCATCGGAATTAATCAGCTGGTTCAGCACCCCTCCCTCGACGCCGCCGCAGAAGGCTTCCAAGAAGCCTTCGAGGAGGCGGGCGTGGACGTGGATTGGGATGTTCAGAACGCCAATGGCGAGCAAGGCACCGCGGTGTCCATCTCTCAGCAGATGGCGAACGCTAACCACGATCTCTACCTGGCCATCGCTACCCCAGCCGGTCAGGCAATGAGCAAGTCCATCAAGGACAAGCCGCTTCTGTTCACCGCGGTGACGGACCCCGTCGAGGCGGAGCTCGTGGAGGCGCTGGATAAGCCGGGCAAGAACGTCACGGGTACTTCTGATGCCGCCCCCATCGAGGAGCAGGTAGAGCTCATTAGCCAGCTGGTGCCGGACGCCACATCTGTGGGCGTCGTCTACTCTTCCGCTGAGGTGAATTCCAAGGTGCAGGTAGAGCAGCTGACGGAAGCAGCCAAGCCGAAGGGTATTGAAGTGAAGTCGCAGACGGTGACCTCCGTGACGGAAATCCCCCAGGCCGTGGAGGCACTGGGTGATGTCGATGCCATCTACATTCCGACCGACAACATGGTCGTCTCTGGTATCTCTTCGCTCATTAAGGTGGCGAATGACAAGACCATCCCGGTCATTGCTGCGGACTCCGGTGCCGTCGAAGGTGGTGCTGCAGCCACCATTGGTATCGACTACAAGGAGCTGGGCCGCCAGACCGGTGAAATGGCGCTGCGCATCCTCCAGGACGGCGAGGACCCAGCCGAGACCCCGGTAGAAACTGCCTCTGAGTACACCTACGTCATTAACGAGGATGCCGTGAAGGCACAGGGCGTCGAGGTGCCGAAGGAGATTCTCGATAAGGCTGAGACGCTGTGATTGGTGCACTCGAGCTAGGCCTCATTTATGCGGTGATGGCCGTGGGCGTCTACCTGACGTTCCGTGTGCTTGATTTCCCGGATCTGACAGTTGACGGCTCCTTCACTACCGGCGCTGCCACCGCAGGCGTACTCATTACGAATGGGGTCAACCCCTTTGTGGCCTCGTTGGCTGGCTTCGCCACGGGATTTGTGGCGGGTTGCATCACAGGACTTCTACATACGAAGGGCCGCATTGACGGGCTGCTCGCTGGCATCCTCACGATGATCGGCCTGTGGTCCATCAACCTTCGCATCATGGGAAGCGCCAATGTGCCGTTGCTCTCGCAAGATTCGGTATTTACTCCTCTGGACGCGGTAATGGGAACCTGGGCAGGAGTGGGTCTGCTTGCGGTGGGTTCGGTGCTGCTCTGCTTGCTCATTGTGTGGTTCCTGTCCACGGACTTGGGACTCTCGTTGCGCGCGACGGGTGACAATCAGCAGATGATCACGTCCTTTGGCGTGTCCACCGATTTCACCAAAATCCTGACCTTGGCCCTGTCCAACGGCCTGGTGGGTCTGTGCGGTGCGCTCATCGCGCAGTACCAGGGTTTCGCCGATATTTCGATGGGCATCGGACTCATTCTGGTTGGTCTGGCTTCCGTCATCCTGGGCCAGGCGGTACTCCCCCAGTCGCGCCTGTGGCTGGCCGTGGTGGCCGTGGCCTTGGGCTCCGTAATTTACCGGCTCATTATTTTCGCCGCCCTCCAGGTGGGCCTCAACCCGAATGACATGAAGCTCATCACGGCGCTGCTGGTTATTGTTGCTCTCCTGGTGCCTCGCATGACGCGGGTACGCGGCAAAAGGAAGGCCTAAATCATGCTCAACATAGACAAGATCTCAAAGACCTTCTTTCCGGGGACAGTCAACGAACGCCGTGCGCTTCGCGACGTCTCCCTGGAGCTTGCCTCCGGTGACTTCGTCACGGTTATCGGTTCAAACGGTGCGGGAAAGTCAACTCTTCTGAACTCGATTGCGGGCCGGCTCACCCCGGATTCTGGGAAAATCTCGATCGACAACAAGGATGTGACCAGCCAGCCGGAGCACAAGCGTGCGAGGAAGGTCGGGCGCGTCTTTCAGGATCCTATGGCAGGTACAGCGCCGAACCTGACGATTGAGGAGAATCTCTCGCTCGCTTATCTGCGCGGCAAGAAGCGCGGACTCGGTCTGGGGCTCAATTCCGCGCGCCGGGCTGTCTTTGTGGATCAGCTAGAGTCGCTCGAGCTGGGCTTGGAGGAGCGCCTTGGGACGAAGGTGGGCTTGCTCTCCGGTGGTCAACGCCAGGCGCTGTCGTTGCTCATGGCCGGCTTTACCAACCCGAAGGTGATGCTTCTTGATGAGCACACGGCTGCTCTCGACCCGCAACGCGCGGAGCTGGTGACCACTTTGACGAAGCGCATCGTGGAACAAGGTCAGCTCACCACGCTGATGGTGACGCACAATATGGCACAGGCGCTGCAGGTGGGAAACCGCCTCATCATGATGCATGAGGGAGAGATCATTTACTCCGCCGACGCTGAGCAGAAGGCGAAGCTCACGGTGGAGGATCTCATGGCGGAGTTTGCGAAGATTAAGGGCGCTACGTCCGATAGGACCCTTTTGCAGTAGCGTTCCTCCGTGGTTGTTTCACGTGAAACCTAGGTGTCGTGTTTGGCAGCACCTAGGTTTCTTTCTGTTCGTGGGTCTAGCACCTTTGTGAAGGTTTGAGGGTGACATAAAAAGAGGGCCCAGCACAACGCTGGGCCCTCTAAGCGTAAAGCTAGTTGAACTTGAGTGGAGCTTACTTGAGCTTGATGAGCGCGGAAGAGAAGTAGTCCTCGACTGCTGATGGGTCATCGAGAGGGAGAACAGCGCCTACGTACTGGTCCGGGCGAACGATGACCACCGCTCCGTCGCGGGAAATTCCGCGGGCATCGAAGATGTCCTTGTCGCCAGGGAGAGCGTTGAAGACATTCTCCCAATTCGGAATGTTGAACTTGCCGTTGCGCGGGCGGAACAACAGTGGGGCGTCAAGAATCTCATAGTCGTGATGGTTGGTCTGCTGGTAGATAGCCTTCACGTCGAAGTAGGTATTTTCATCAGCTCCCTCCGGGGTGAACGCGGTCAGGATGGGACCGAGCTTCTCGGCCCACTCGCTCAGAGTGGAGCTCTCGCCGGCCTTGGGGGCATCGGCAAAGGCGTAGATGCGGTAGCGGCCATCGGCGGTGTGCTGGTGGCCCAGGTGCTGAGGGTAAGCATCGCAGCGGCGGAGGACCTCAAAGGACTTGAAGCGCTTGCCTACCGGGAAGCCGGTAGCAAGGTCCTGGTGCTGTGTTGTACCGACAATCAGGTTGTCTTCGTACTGCGTCATCATGCCAGCGGCGAACTCCTCCGCGGCGACGTAGTACTTCTCCACTGCCTCCGGATCATCGAGCTCTTCGGTAGGTGTGGCCATGAGGGTGGACCACTCGCGGTCGAAGTTGATGAGGTTCTGAGCAGCTGGCTGACGCTCGCCGTGGTAGGTGGTCAAGAGTTCCTTCGGGGCGCGGCCGTCGAGGACGTGGCCGAGCTTCCACCCGATATTGAAGCCATCCTGCATGGAAACGTTCATTCCCTGACCGGCCTTTGCTGAGTGGGTGTGGCAGGCGTCGCCGGTAAGGAAGACGCGCGGGTCCTCGTCGTTATCGTCGAAGGCATCGACGAGTCGGTGGCCTACCTCGTAGACGGAGTGCCAAGCAACCATCTTGACGTCGATGAAGTAGGGCGAGTAGATCTCGTTGGCCTTCTCGATGATCTTCTCAATCGGGGTGGAGCGGACCTTGTGATTGTCATCCTCGGGCACGACGCCGAGGTCGACGTAGATGCGGCAGAGGTAGCCGCCCTCACGCGGGATGTGCAGGATTGAGCCGGCCTGGGAGTGAATGGCACACTTGGTGCGCCAATCCGGGAAGTCGGTGTCAACCACGACATCCATGACACCCCATGCGTGATTGGCCTGGTCGCCCTTGAGCGAGCGGCCGATGGACTTGCGAACGCGGGACTTAGCACCATCACAGCCGACGACGTACTTGGCGCGTACGTCGCGCGGGTTGCCGTCGACATCCTCGAGGTGGACCGTTACCGGGTATTCGCCCTCCCCTACCTCAAGGGAGACGAAGTTCCAGCCGTAGTCCGGAGTGATGCGGCCCGGGGCGCGGTGCGCATAGCGAGCGAAGTAGTCCAGCACGCGGGCCTGGTTGACAATGAGGTGGGGGAATTCAGAGATGCCCTGCTCGTCGTCGATGGGGCGAGCGCCGCGGATGATCTTGGACCGATCCTGCGGATCCGGGTTCCAGAAAGACATCTCCGTGATCTCGTAGGCCTCTTCTGTAATTTCCTTGGCAAAGCCGAAGGCCTGGAAGGTCTCCACGGAACGGGACTGGATTCCATCGGCTTGGCCTAGCTCGAGGCGGTGTGGGCGGCGCTCGATGATCCGCGTATTGACGTCCGGGAACATGGCCAGCTGCGCTGCGGCGATCATGCCGGCTGGCCCGGAGCCCACAATGAGAACGTCCATTTCATCCGGAAGTTCAGCGACGCGATCGATGCCGTATCCGGCAGGCTCGTGCACGCGGGGATCTTCCGAAACGTAGCCGTTGTGGTGGAACTGCACTGTGGACTCCTTAGTTAGCGGTTGTAGTTGACGAGAACAAAGAGAGTGATGGGGGTAGCGGCTGCTCCCCCACTTCTATGTGAGCTTCGCTCGTTGAGTTGGTGACTCAGTTCAAGGCGTCAAGAGGATGTGAGCTGGGTCGTATATGAGAATCATATATGATGCGTTCCCCGCGCACAATGGCTTGTGCAGAAAGGGGAGCGCATGGGTGGAGGGGCGTCGTCTAGCGCGGGCTGAAGATGAAGTGACCCTGGGATTGCTCGGCCTCGTGCTCTGCTCCGAGGGCTATCCCCTTGCGTTCGCGCAGGATGAAGGTGCAGATGAAGCCGACGATCGAAGCGGATACGAGGTAGCCTGACACCGCAAAAGTGGTACCAGTTGCCTCGACGAGCGCGGCGGCGATCATGGGGGCGAAGGCGCCGCCCAGGACCGAGCCGAGGGCATAGGTAATGGAGACGCCGGTGGCGCGAATAGAGGCGGGGAAAAGCTCGGCGTACATCGCGGACTGCGCACCGTAGGTCAGGCCCAGGCCCACGGTGAGGAAGAGGAGTGCGCCGTAGAGGAGACCGAGGCTTCCGGTATTGACCAGCGGGAAGAGGGCGGCAGCGCCGATGCCCTGCAAGATGAATCCCAGGAGGTAGGTATTTCGGCGGCCGATGTAGTCCGAGATGAAGCCGGCGAACAAGGTGGTCAAGGCCCACGAGAAGGCAGACACGGTCACGGCGTTGAGGACATCACCGCGGTCGAGTGCGACGGGGCCCTCCGGGTCGGTGGCGTAGCGCTGGATGTAGCCGCCCGTAGTCATGTATCCGACGGTGCCGTTACCCGCGAAGACGAGGGCGGCGACGAGGACGAGCGGGGTGAACTTCTTAAACAGCGTGCCAATGGGGTTGGTGGCTTCTTCCTCTTCGCGTTCCGCAATCTCCGCGAATACTGGGGACTCGTCGACGCCCATGCGGATGAGGTAGCCCACCAAGACGAGGGCAAAGGAGAGGAGGAAGGGAACGCGCCAGCCCCAGTCCATGAAGGCGTCGCCAGGCGCGATGGTGTTCATGATGGACAGCACGCCGGAGGAGAGCAGCAGGCCGGCGGGCACGCCGATCTGGGGGCCTGCGCCGTAAAGGCCGCGCTTGTCAGTCGGGGCGTGTTCCACCGCCATGAGCACCGCGGAACCCCATTCGCCACCAGCAGAGATGCCTTGGATGATGCGCAAGGTGATGAGGAGAATCGGCGCCCAGATGCCGGCGGTTTCATAGGTTGGCAGAACACCAATCAGGGTGGTCGCACCGCCCATGGCGATGAGCGTGACCATGAGGACCACGCGGCGTCCGAAGCGGTCGGCGAAGTGCCCTGCTAGGAACGCGCCAACTGGGCGGAATAGGAAGGACAAGCCAACGGTCAGGAAGGAGATGATGGTGGCCAGGCCACCTTCGAGCGGGCCGAACATGAGGTGGTTGAACACGAGTCCGGCCACCGCTGCATAGAGGAAGTAGTCGTACCACTCGATAGCGGTACCGATGGTCGTCGCGGCGACGACACAGCGGCGTTCGGCCGTCGAAATTGTCGGCGTGACAGCTGTGTGCGACATGATGTGATTCCTTTCGGCATGGGGTGTGCCATATACGGAAAAGCGTGTGAGTTGAACCACTTGCGGTGGTGCTAGGGATAATATACGATCTGGGCAAGGATTTGTTCACAATTAAGGATTCTTCATGGCTGTACCTGAGTTCTTGCCGGTAAAACCGGGCAAAATGATCGCCGTCCATGTGGCTTTTGAGTCCCGCGCGGCACAGCGCGGCCGCTGGCCCAAAACCCCGAGTTACTTCCTCAAGGCGACAAGCACGCTGGCTGAGTCGGACGGGATTGTCGAGCGTCCCGAAGGAACTGAACTGCTGGCCTTCGAAGGCGAAATCGCACTCATCATCGGCACTCCGGCCCGCAATGTCTCCCTTGAGGATGCGTGGAAGCACGTTGCCTACGTGACCGCGTCGAACGACATTGGGCTGTATGACTACAAGGTGCAGGACAAAGGTTCCAACACCCGTTCCAAGTCCCGCGATGGATACACCCCCATTGGACCGGAGCTTATCGACGCCCAGGGGATCGACCCCAAGGGCCTACGCCTGCGTACGTGGGTCAACGGAGAAGTTGTCCAAGAGGGTACGTCCTCCGACGAAGACCTCATCTTCCCCCTCGCCCAGTTTGTGGCCGACCTTTCCCAGCACATGACACTGGAGACCGGTGACATCATTCTCACTGGCACTCCTGCTGGCTCTTCCGTCATCGAGCCTGGTGACGTCGTTGAGGTCGAAGTTGATGTGCCAGGAGGCGTGAGCTCCGGCAAGCTGAAGACCACCGTGAAGGAGGTCCCCGCCTCTTTCGATCCGCAGCTGGGCAACCTGCCCTACGTGGACGATAAGCAGCGCGAAGATGCCTACGGTGACCGCGAATCCGCCGGCCTTCCTCCTAAGGGTGAGGTCGGCCTCGATCCAGAGCTCAAGGCGGCCCTGGAGAAGGCCCCGACCGCCGGCTTGTCCGCTCAGCTGCGCAAGCGCGGCATCAACCAGTCCGTGATCGAAGGCGTGTACCCGCAGGCGAAGGGAACCAAGATGGTGGGCGTTGCCCGCACCCTGCGCTTCGTGGCCGGCCGCGAGGACCTGTTCAAGTCCCACGGTGGTGGTCTCAATGAGCAGAAGAAGGTCTTCGACACCGTCAAGGAGGGTGAGGTCATCGTCATCGAGGCCCGCCAGGAATCCGGTTCCGGAACACTCGGTGACATTTTGGCGCTGCGCGCGAAAGTCCGCGGTGCTGCCGGCGTTGTCACCGATGGCGGCGTGCGTGACTACGAGGCCGTCAAGGAGATTGGCCTGCCCGTCTTCACCCAGGGCGCGCACCCCTGCGTGCTCGGCCGCAAGCATGTCCCGTGGGACAGCGATATCGCTGTTTCTTGTGGCAACGCCACCGTTCTTCCGGGTGACATCATCGTTGGTGACGACGATGGCGTCGTGGTCATCCCCCTAGATATCGCCGCGGAAGTCGCCGAAGCTGCGTTGGCCAAGGAGCACGAAGACGAATGGGTCGCCACCCAGGTGGAGACGGGCGCCAGCCTGGATGGGCTCTTCCCGCCGACCGGAGCGAATAAGGAAGCCTATATCGCGTTCCGTGATGGAAAGGCGGGTGGTCAATGACGGAACCTGCCCTATCAGCTGGGGAAAGCAAGTCCCAACAGGCCTATAACTGGATAAGTCACAAGATTCGTACTCGAGATTATGAGCCCGGGTATCGCCTCGTGTTAGCAACAATCGCGGAGGAACTGGGCGTCAGTGTGGTTCCCGTCCGCGAGGCCATTCGGCAACTTGAAGCAGAAGGGATGGTCACCTACGAACGCAACGTCGGTGCCAGCGTGACCACCTACAATCGCGAGGCCTATTACGAATCCATGGACATCGTGGCCACGCTAGAAGCAAATGCCACGGCCCAATCCGCACCGTATCTCGATGCGGAGGATATTGCCCGGGCGCAGGAGATCAACCAGCGCATGCAGGAGCTCGATATCCACCACGATCCAGAAGAATTTACCCAGCTCAACAAAGAATTTCATAGCGTTCTCTTCTCCAAGTGCCCGAACGAGAGGCTAAAGAACTTGGTGGTGGACCAGTGGAAGCAATTGGAATACCACCGCGTCTCTACCTTTCGGTATGTGCCCGAAAGAGCTCAAGAGTCAACGCGCGAGCACGAGCAATTGCTCAGTCTCATCGAGGCTGGCGCGGAACCCGCCTACATAGAAAAAGTGGCCAGGCAACACCGACTGACCACTCTCAGAACCTATCGCAAGAAAAACGACTAAGGAGTCGAAATCACCCATGGCTATCAACAACGATGCTGCTAAGCCCACCGATCTCCCCGAGAAGATCCTTCACTACATCAACGGCGAGTTCGTCCCGTCGATCGACGGTGATGAATTCGAGGTCTTGGATCCGGTAACCAATAAAACCTACATCAAGGCCGCCTCCGGCAAGCCGGAAGACATTGACAAGGCTGTCGCTGCTGCGAAGGAGGCCTTCGAGAACGGCCCGTGGTCCAAGGCACTGCCGCGTGAGCGCGCCCGTGTGCTCAACAAGATTGCGGATATCGTCGAGAGCCGCGCGGACAAGCTTGCCGCGTGGGAATCCTTCGACTCCGGCCTACCCATCACTCAGGCCAACGGTCAGGCTAAGCGTGCAGCGGAGAACTTCCGCTTCTTTGCTGACCTAATCGTCGCCCAGGCTGACGACGCCTACAAGGTACCGGGCCGCCAGATCAACTACGTCAACCGCAAGCCGATTGGCGTGGCGGGCCTGATTACCCCGTGGAACACTCCGTTCATGCTGGAGTCCTGGAAGCTCGCCCCGGCCATCGCCACCGGTAACTCCGTCGTCCTGAAGCCTGCTGAGTTCACTCCCCTCTCTGCACAGCTGTGGGCGGGCATCTTCGAGGAGGCCGGCCTGCCGAAGGGTGTCTTCAACCTGGTCAACGGCTTCGGTGAGGAAGGCTATGCAGGCGACCCGCTGGTTAAGCACCCGGATGTTCCTCTGATTTCCTTCACCGGCGAGTCTCGCACCGGCCAGATCATTTTCGGCAACGCAGCTCCTCACCTCAAGGGCCTGTCGATGGAGCTGGGCGGCAAGTCCCCCGCCATCGTCTTCAGTGATGCTGACCTGGAGACCGCGATCGATGCTTGCATCTTCGGCGTCTTTTCCCTCAACGGTGAGCGTTGCACCGCTGGCTCCCGCATCCTGGTTCAGCGCGATATCTACGATGAGTTCGTGGAGCGCTACGCCGCCCAGGCTAAGCGCGTGAAGGTGGGCCTGCCCTCCGATCCGACCACCGAGGTCGGTGCCCTGGTACACCCGGAGCACTACGAGAAGGTCACCTCCTACATCGAGATCGGCAAGCAGGAGGCCACCCTGGCCGCCGGCGGTGAGCGCCCGGAAGGCTTCGAGGAAGGCAACTTTGTCCAGCCGACCGTCTTCGTTGACGTCAAGCCGGATGCACGAATCTTCCAGGAAGAGATTTTCGGCCCCGTCGTTGCTATCACCCCGTTCGATACCGACGAAGAAGCACTCGAGCTGGCCAACAACACGAAGTACGGCCTTGCCGCCTATGTCTGGACCTCGGATCTGAAGCGCGCCCACAACTTTGCCCAGAACGTTGAGGCCGGCATGGTGTGGCTCAACTCGAACAACGTCCGTGACCTGCGCACCCCGTTCGGTGGTGTCAAGGCCTCCGGCCTGGGCCACGAGGGCGGCTACCGTTCGATCGACTTCTACACCGATCAGCAGGCCGTCCACATCAACCTGGACAAGGTACACAACCCGGTCTTTGGCAAGCAGGACTAAGACGTCCACTCTCTTCTCCCCCACCACTACTTCTATCTAAGGAGCCATCATGGCTGACATTCAGGCCCCCGATATTCTGCGTTGTGCCTACATGGAGATCGTCGTTACCGATCTCGCTGCATCTCGAAAGTTCTACGTTGACACCCTCGGCCTCGTCGTGACCGAGGAAAACGAGAACGAAATCTACCTGCGCACCTACGAGGAGTTCATCCACCACAACCTCGTGCTACGCCAGGGCCCCGTCGCTGCTGTTGCTGCATTCTCCTTCCGTGTTCGTTCGCCGGAGGATCTGGACCTCGCCGAGGAGTTCTACAAGGCACGTGGCTGCGAGGTTCGCCGTAACAAGGATGGCTTCGTTAAGGGCATCGGTGACTCCGTGCGTGTGCAGGATCCGCTGGGATTCCCGTACGAGTTCTTCTACGAGGTTGAACACGTCGAGCGTCTGGCTTGGGCATACGATGCCCACATCCCTGGCGCGCTTGTTCGCCTCGACCACTTCAACCAGATCACCCCGGACGTTCCTGCCGCCGTGAAGTACATGGAGGAGCTCGGCTTCCGTACCACCGAGGACATTCGCGATGAGGAGGGAACTGTCTACGCTGCATGGATGCGCCGCAAGCCGACGGTGCACGACACCGCCATGACCGGTGGCGATGGTCCGCGCATGCACCACATCGCTTTTGCTACCCATGAAAAGCACAACATCATCGCGATTTGTGACAAGTTGGGTGCACTGCGCGAATCCGACCGCATTGAGCGCGGCCCTGGCCGCCACGGTGTCTCCAACGCTTACTACCTCTACCTGCGTGATCCGGATGGCCACCGCGTGGAGATCTACACCCAGGATTACTACACCGGCGACCCGGATAACCCGGTCGTGACCTGGGATGTCCACGATAACCAGCGCCGTGACTGGTGGGGAACCCCGGTTGTCCCTTCCTGGTACCGCGATGGCTCCACCGTCCTCGACCTCGATGGCAACCCAGTGCCGCTGGTGGCTCGCGAGGACGAGTCCGAGCTGGAGGCAACCATTGGCGCAGACGGCTTCTCCTACACCCGTAAGGAAGATGCAGAAGAAATGCCGGAGTGGAAGCAGGGCGAGTACAAGCTGGGACACCAGCTCTAAACAGGCCTCAGCACTCAGGTTTATGAACGTGGTCCCGCGGCGTCGATAAGAAAGCGCACATATCGCGGGACCGCGTTGTCGTTTCACGTGAAACCATCAGGTTTAACGAACCTGTTAAACAGAACAGATACGTTCTACAACACCTTAAGGAGCGAAGTACATGCTGGATGAGAAACAGCACATCGCTATTGCAGATGAACTGGCGCAAGCCGAAAAGGATCGCACCATGGTCCCGCTGCTGACCGCCCGTTTCCCGGAGATGAGCATCGAGGATTCCTACGCAGTGCAGCGCGAGTGGGTGCGCCGCGGCATTGAAGACGGGCGTCGTCTCGTCGGCCGTAAGATTGGTCTGACCTCCAAGGTTATGCAGGAAGCCACGGGAATCACCGAGCCAGATTACGGCGCCATCTTTGAAGACCAGGTCTATGAGAACGGCTCCACCATCGAGCACGCGCAGTTCTCCAATGTTCGCATTGAGGTCGAGCTGGCCTTCGTGCTCAAGGAAGAGCTGAAGGGCCCGAATTGCAGCATCTTCGACGTGCTGCGTGCAACAGAGTACGTCGTCCCTGCTCTGGAGATCCTCTCCTCCCGCATCGAGATGGAAGGCCGCACTATCGTCGACACCATCTCGGATAACGCAGCCCTCGGCGCCATGATCTACGGCGGCAACCCGGTGGATCCCGCGGACGTCGATCTGCGCTGGGTGTCCGCACTGCTCTACCGCAACGAGTCCATCGAAGATACGGGTGTGGCGGCGGCTGTGCTGAACCACCCGGCAATGGGCGTGGCTTGGCTTGCCAACAAGCTTCACGCGCACGGCGATAACCTTGCCGCCGGCGACATTATTCTGGCCGGTTCCTTCACCAAGCCCATGTGGGTTGAACCGGGCGATACCGTCCATGCAGACTATGGAAAGTTGGGGTCCATCACATGCCGATTCCAGTAAAGTTGCCACCTACCTTTGCAGACGTCCTAGAAAAGGCCGAGCAACCGCTCGTTGGTGCCTGGATCTGTTCCGGCTCGGAGGCCGCGGCGGAGATCATCGCCTCGGCTGGTTTTAGCTGGACGCTTATCGACGGCGAGCATTCGCCTTATGGCCTGGAGACCATTCTTTCCTTGCTCCGCGCCACAGATGCCTATGGTCTTACGCGTGTGGTTCGCGTGCCTGTGAATAACACGGCGCTGATCAAACAGTACCTTGACCTGGGTGTACAGAATCTGATGGTGCCCATGATTGATAACGCCGAGGAAGCGGAAGCGGCCGTTGCAGCCATGCACTACCCGCCCCGCGGTGTGCGCGGCGTCGGCTCGGCACTGGCCCGCTCTTCGCGCTGGAATGGCGTGGAGAACTACCTCGCCAACGCGTCGGACACGGTGAGCCTCACGGTGCAGATTGAGTCTGCGACCGCGGTGGAGAACGTGGAAGAGATCGTGGCTGTTGAAGGCGTGGACAACATCTTCGTCGGCCCCTCGGACCTGGCGGCCTCGATGGGGCTGTTGGGTCAGCAGACCCATCCGGACGTGCTCGAGGCGGTCAATCACACATTTGAAGCAGTTCGTGCTTCCGGAAAGAAGGTAGGCGTCAACGCCTTCAACCTCGAACAGGCCCAGAAATACATGGCTTCTGGCGCATCATTTGCCCTGGTTGGGGCGGATGTTCAACTTCTTTCGGGTGCGGCACGCCAACTGGCAGACAAATTCCATTTGGGAGGGTAAAAAAGAACCATGAGTGAAAACAACAAGGTCAATATTGACGAGCTGCTGGCCAAGGTTCCAACTGGCTTGCTGATTAATGGTGAGTGGGTAGACGCCTCCGATGGCTCCACTTTCGACGTGGACAACCCGGCAACCGGTGAGGTTATCGCTACCCTTGCTTCCGCTACTTCTGAGGATGCGAAGAAGGCTTTGGATGCAGCCTGCGCCGTGCAGGATGAGTGGGCACGCACGTCCACCCGCGAGCGCTCCAACCTGCTGCGCCGTGCTTTTGACCTGGTGCAGGAGCGCAAGGACGAGTTCGCTGCGCTGATGACCCTGGAGATGGGCAAGCCGCTGGCAGAGTCCTATGGTGAGGTTACTTACGGCGCTGAGTACCTACGCTGGTTCAGCGAGGAGGCCGTTCGTGACTACGGCCGTACCCTGCCGGCGCCGGAGGGCACCCTGCGCATGGTGACCCGTCGCAAGCCGGTGGGCCCGTGCTTGCTCATCACCCCGTGGAACTTCCCGCTGGCTATGGCTACCCGCAAGATTGCCCCGGCCATTGCCGCTGGTTGCACCATGGTGGTCAAGCCCGCCAAGCTCACGCCGCTGACTACTCAGTACTTCGCACAGACCATGATTGATGCCGGCGTTCCTGCCGGTGTGGTCAACGTGGTCTCCGGTAAGTCTGCTTCGGCCATCTCCGAGCCGATCATGGCGGATTCCCGCCTGCGCAAGGTTTCCTTCACCGGCTCTACCCCGGTGGGCAAGACCCTGCTCAAGGCCGCTGCCGACAACGTCCTGCGCACCTCGATGGAGCTGGGCGGCAACGCTCCGTTCATCGTCTTTGAGGACGCTGACATCGACCAGGCCGTCGAGGGCGCAATGGGCGCCAAGATGCGCAACATCGGTGAGGCCTGCACCGCGGCTAACCGCTTCATCGTCCACGAGTCCGTCGCCGATGAGTTCGCGGAGAAGTTCGCTAAGCGCATCGGTGAGCTCAAGGTGGGCAACGGCCTCGATGAGGGTGTCACTTGTGGTCCGCTCGTGGAGCAGAAGGCACTGGATAACATCACCGCGCTTGTCGACGACGCCGTGGAGAAGGGTGCCAAGGCAATCGTCGGCGGCAAGCCGGGTGAGGGCAAGGGCTACTTCTACGCCCCGACCGTTCTGACCAACGTTCCTCGTGATGCCCGCGTGGCACAGGAAGAGATCTTCGGCCCGATTGCTCCGATCCTGACCTTCTCCGATGAGAAGGAAGCGATTGAGATTGCTAATGACACAGAGTACGGCCTGGCCTCCTATGTGTTCACCGAGGACTCCGACCGTATGTGGCGCATCGGTGACGGCCTCGAGTTCGGCCTCATGGGCTTCAACGCTGGTGTCATCTCCAACGCCGCTGCCCCATTCGGTGGCGTGAAGCAGTCCGGCATGGGCCGCGAGGGCGGCGCTGAGGGCCTGGACGAGTACACCTCGCTGCAGTACATCGCTATGCGCGACCCGTACGCGAATGCATAACTAGTGCATTAGTTTCGCCGCTGACAATGCTGGCATCTCCTAGGTGGGAGGTGTCAGCATTATTGTTTTCTGCATAATATTCGTAACCATGTTGTGTGACAGCACTCATAGTCAAATCGTGATCACGCACAAACAACTTTTTCAGTGTGTACTGGGACACAATTACTGGCTATACACCGAAAGACACCGGGTTCGTCCGGTGGATTCTCGGGCCGACATAGCTAGTAAGGAGGAGTTGGCGTGGACACATCGACACAGGCACCAGTGCTACCCGCTCGAAATGTACAGCCCGGGCACCGGGCTCCCACCGAACTTAAGGGCGGCCTGGGCGCCGGGCGCCTAGGGACAACGTCGCTAGTCTTTATGATTATCGCGGCGTCGGCACCTCTTACTGTGCTTGCGGGAGGAGTGCCGACCAACTTCGCAGTATCTGGATTGTTGGGTGTTCCCTGGGGATACCTCGTCCTTGGAATTATTCTTGTCTTTTTCGCCGTTGGTTACGGGATTATGAGTTCAAAGATTCAGAACTCTGGAGCGTTCTATGCCTACGTGTCAGAAGGACTAGGAAACCGCCAAGGAATCGCGGCCGCGATTCTGGCTTTGGTTTCTTACAATATGATGCAGGTTGGGCTGTATGGCATTTTCGGGTTCTCTCTGGCCAATCTGATCAACGGGTGGTTTGGAACAAGTATCTCGTGGTGGGTTGCCGCCTTGGCTGGTTGGCTCTTGGTGGCCGTCATGGGTGTCAGCAATGTTGATTTTTCTGCCAAAGTCCTAGGTATATTGGTAGCCCTCGAGTTCGTTGTTGTTGCTGCAGTCTCAGTTCTTTCTCTTGGCGTTGCCCCAGAGGGTATTACTGCGGAGACGGTACGCCCGAGCCAATTCTTTACCGATGGTATAGGCGTTCTCCTTGCCTTTGGAATTGCAGCCTTTATGGGGTTTGAGTCGGGTGCAATTTACTCGGAAGAAGCGCGTGATCCAGAGCGGACTGTCCCGAAAGCTACCTATATCGCCGTGGGAACGATTGCCCTTTTTTACGCCTTTTCGGCGTGGGCATTTGCTCAAGGAGTGGGGCCGTCCGTCGTCATCGATAAGGCAACTGAGCTTGGTCCCGATCTGGTCTTCGTGTGGTTGGGCGACTATTCAGCGCTTGCTGCCAACATAGCGAACTGCTTGTTTGTAACTTCGCTTATTGCTGCCCTCGTCGCATTCCATAATGCCGCAGCGCGGTACTTCTTCTCCCTTGGGCGCTCACGCGTCCTTCCCGAGAAGTTCGCGGTGTCATCGTCCAAAGGAGCACCTATAGCTGGGTCGCTCACTCAGACTTCCATTGCTTTCCTAGTTGTAGGCGGCTTTGCAATTGCCGGAAATGGCAGCGACATGGGCGAACTATTCCCAGTCCTCACGCTTTTTACGTGGCTGACCAACGCCGCGGCGTTCGGCCTGGTCTTCCTGCTCGCAGTGGTGAGTGTGTCCATCATGGTATGGCTCAACAAGCAGGAAAAAGGCTACAACCTCTTCACGCGGATCATTGCACCGCTTGTATCAGCTTGTGGACTCGTGGCTGTCTTCGCATTGGTGCTGATGAATTTCCCGCTCATGATTGGCGACACCGGTTCGGATGCCCTCGTGTGGGTGATGCCCGGAATCATTATCGCCTCCGGAATTCTGGGCCTGATTTGGGGCGAATGTCTCAAACGCAGGAAGCCGAATATCTACGCAAGTCTCCAAGACAATCTTGATCGAATCTAAATCTTCAGAAAGGTAATCATGGAAAAGAAACATGTAATCGTCGTTGGTGCGGGATTCGCAGGTCTAACGGCAGCGCGCGAATTGCAAACCGCGGGAATTGAGTATCACATCGTAGAGGCTCGTGACCGCATTGGTGGCCGTGCTTGGACTGACGATAGGCTCGGACGCCCGCTGGAGATTGGCGCAACCTGGGTGCACTGGCATCAGCCGCATGTCTGGTCCGAAATCACTCGTTATGGTCAGGATATTATCGCTTCGCCCGTTGTAGATACCGCATATTGGTATGCCGGTGGTGAGCTGAAGTCCGGAACGGAAGCAGAAATGGATGCCAAACTGGCGCGGCCGATGGAGAAGATCTTCGAGAAATCTCGCGAATTCTTCCCAGAACCGCACAAGCCGCTGCTTGTGCTGGATGAGAAATTCGGTGCATCTCAAGAATTGAAGGATGCTTTCCTGGCTGCAGATCAGGCTGGAGTTCTCGATGCGTTGGAGGACGGTGACTTTACCCAGGAAGAAAAGGATCTGTGCAATGCGTATTGGTCGGCTGGATACATCGGGTACCCAGAGCAGGGGTCCTCTTTGATGGCCAAGCAGTGGGCAGCCTTGTGTGATCACCGTCTTTCATTGGTGGATGAGCAAACGCTGCGATTTAAACTTGTCAATGGCATGCGGGGTATCTACGGCAACATCGCAAAGGATCTAACCGGAGAAATCCGTTTGAATACTGCGGTGACTGCGATTGAGCACGGAGAAGATTCGGCCACCGTTACGTATGCGGACGGTACCTCCGAGACGGCGGATGCTGTGATTGTTACGGTTCCGGTTGGTGCTTTGGGGAACATTAAATTCACCCCGGGTCTGCCTGAAGGCTCGCAGAAGACTATCGAGCAGAAGTGGAATTCGACTGGTTTCAAGGCTTGGATCAAGATCAAGGGCCACCACAACATCTTCGGTTACGCGCCCCAGCCTGCAGTCGTATCCGTGCTTCGTTCTGAATACTTCGAAGACGATGACACGACTATCTGTGTTGCCTTTGGCTCCGATCACGAGAAGATCGATTTGGAGAGCATTGAGGATGCTCAAAAGGTTGTCGACCAGTGGCGCCCAGATCTCGAGGTTGTTGGTGTCACCGGTCATGACTGGGTAGCAGATGAGTACTCAGGCCAGGCCTGGGCTACGTTGCGTCGAGGTCAGTTCACCGAGGGCTGGCACCACTTCCGCAGCTCGACTTCCTCGTTGCACTTCGCTGGAGCAGATTGGGCTTCCGGTTGGCGTGGAGTGGTTGTCGATGGAGCCATCGAAACCGGAATCTCTACCGCTCGCGAGGTTATCAACAAGCTGCGTGGTTAACCGCTAGCCGCCGCGCGGTACGCACTCGGTGACTTGTGGTACTCCGCTTTAAAGATGCGCGAGAGGTGCGAGGGATCGTGCAGGCCATAGCGGGCGCTGATGTGGCTGATTGATTCCTCGGAGTACCGCGGGTCCACGAGGTCTCTGCGGATATGTTCTAGACGTCGGGTTCTGATGTAGTGACTCACGGAGAGTCCCTGTTCGGAGAACTTGGCGTGGAGGTGGCGCACGGACACAAAGAGTGCTTGGGCGATGGTGCTGGGGCCTAAGTCGGGGTCGCCCAAGTTCTTCTCGATGTAGGCGGTGGCCTGGTTGAACAGGAGCGTGCCCGCGGAAGGTTCCTCGGCCACGTCGGAGGAGAGGACCGACACCAACATAGTGAGCGCGGAGCGGACCAAGGCCGTGGCGTGCGGGCCCTTGAGCAGATCGAGGTTCTTCGCGAGCTGCTCAAAGAGGGGAACCGCCACCGCGCCCAAGCCGTGTGAGCGTGAGATGGGGTTCGCGGTGAGGCGTTGGATCTGCGCGGGTGAAATATCGAGGAAGCTCTGCGGGAAATGCACAATGAGTGTGTTTTGCTCCTCCGGATAGCGCAGAGTGTAAGGCCGTTGGGTGACATACAGCGCTAGGTCGCCAGGGTGTAGCTCACAGGTTCGCCCGTCCTGGCTCATGGTTGAGGATCCGGTGATTTGCAGGCTGAGCTTGCAAAAGGGGGCCTCGTTGGCGGCTATCTTGAAGCGATTCACGGTGTGCGGGGAGGTGCACATATCGAAGAGGGATATGTCCCCCACTTTCGTTGACCGCAGCGTGGCGTGAAAGGAAGAGGGGTCCTCAGTGTCCACGTCGAGTTGTCCAAAAGACTCGGATGACGCGGTGCGCCATGACGCGATATCGAAGTACTCAACGGCGGAAGTAGACATAAGTGGCATCATATCGTGAGAACTGGCACATTTTTGGACAAATTGTGTGCACTCAGAGTCAATAGAGTCGGTGTGGTGCAGGTAACATCCTAGGTAAAAGTTTCTTTGGGCTTTGTTCGCGGGGCCCTCGACTTCTTTACAAGGAGATCTCATGACTCAGTTCGCCACCTACGCTGATCTGCTCAACGCCATCACGGATGAGAACGGACGCGACATCTTCAACCCTGCCACCGGTGAGGTTGTTGGTCGCGCCCCAGAGAACACCGTTGAGGACCTCAACGCTGCAGTTGAGACCGCACGCGCAGCGCAGAAGGACTTTGCCAAGCTTAGCGACGCTGAGCGTTGCGAGCTGCTCACCAAGGCAGCCGCCGCCATCGACGCTAACGCAGAGGCACTCGTGGAGCTGCTCTCCCGTGAGCAGGGCAAGCCGCTCAACGGCCCGAACGCCCGCTTCGAGGTCGGTGCCTGCTCCGGCTGGCTGAATGCCACCGCCTCCTTCGAGCACCCCAACTACACCGCCGTCGATGATGACATCACCGCCACCGTTAACTACCGCCCGCTCGGCGTCGTCGGTGCTATCGGCCCGTGGAACTGGCCGATGATGATCACCATCTGGCAGATTGCGCCAGCGCTGCGTATGGGCAACGCGGTCGTCGTCAAGCCCTCCGAGTACACCCCGCTCTCCGTATTGGGCCTGCTCAAGGTGGTCAACTCCGTGCTGCCGGAGGGTGTGCTCCAAGTCGTCAGCGGTGCCGGTGAGGTTGGCGCGGCGCTGACTACCCACGAGGGCGTCGACAAGATCATGTTCACCGGTTCTACCGCCACCGGCAAGAAGATCGTGGAGGCCAGCGCGGACAACCTCACCCGCCTCACGCTGGAGCTCGGCGGCAATGACGCCGGTATCGTGCTGGATGACGCTGACCCGAAGGAGATCGCCGGCGACCTCTTCTGGGGCGCGTTCATCAACACCGGCCAGACCTGTGCGGCGATGAAGCGCGTGTATGTGCCGGAGTCGCTGTACGACGCCGTCTGCGAAGCCCTCGTCGAGGTAGCCAAGGCCTCCCCGATGGGCGTGGGCCTCGAGGAAGAGAACGTGCTCGGCCCGCTGCAGAACAAGCAGCAGTTCGACATCGTGGACAAGCTTGTCAGCGCCGCCAAGGATTCCGGCGCCCGCGTGCTGCTGGGTGGTGACCCGGACTACGACGCGCCGGGCTACTTCTACCCCACCACCCTGGTGGCGGATATCGACCCGGATAACGCGCTGGTCGTCGAGGAGCAGTTCGGTCCTGCGCTGCCGATCGTGAAGTACACAGACCTGGAATGGGCCATCGAGCAGGCCAACAAGCTTGACGTGGGCTTGGGCTCCTCCGTGTGGTCCTCCAACCGTGAGCGCGCTCTGGACGTCGCTGCGCAGCTGGAGGCAGGCACTACCTGGATCAATGCCCACGGTGCTGTGGATCCGCGCGTGCCTTTCGGTGGCATCAAGTCCTCCGGCTACGGTGTGGAGTTCGGTACCGAGGGCCTCAAGGGCCTGGCGTACCCGCAGATCATCAACGGCTAAAACCGCCATGGCGCTGCTATTCTTAGCGCCATGAGCACCGCCAAAGTCCCGGAGATCGAGTACGCAGCCTTCGACGCCATGAAGGAGGTTGCGTCCTCGCTGAAAGCTGCCTACCTCACTCGGGCCGCTGAAGCAGGCAACGATGTTGAATCACAATGGTGGATTCGTCAGAATTGGCTGGTAGAGGACATAGTCAGTGGTGTTGATTCAACCGACATTGAAGCCATCCGCGCCGCTGCGGCTCTCTTTGCGCAGCGGCTTGAAGCCCTCTCCTCCGAGCACAAAGCGGCATAGCCTATGCTTTCCGCCGCTGACTTCCCCGTTGATCCGCAGGTCATGGAGCAACGGCTAAAGACTCTGCAAACTAGCTATTTTGGTCGGTCGAATGCTCATGGTCCGGCTGTTCCAGAGGTCATTTATGTGGCGGGGCAGCCAGCGTCAGGCAAATCAACGGCTATTGAATCTGTAAAGAATGGTCACGCGGTCCTTGATTCCGATGAGGTTCGGAAGCTGCATCCCGCCCTCGACGAGATCATGGAGCGCGACCCCCTGCGCATGGACGTGCTCACCAATGGACCGGTGCCCTATTGGATGTCCTCGCTGATTGAATATGGTCGGCAGCACGGGCACTCCCTCATCATTGAGAACACGCTGTCCAACCCGGAATTCATCGCAGGAGAGATAGCCAAGTTTCGCTCCGCGGGTTTCCGCGTGAGGGTCGTGGGCTTGGCGGTGGCGCAGGAGGTCTCCAGGCTCGGTGTCGTCCAGCGCTGCCTGGAGGCGCAGCGCGTGAGCCGCTACCCGCGTTGGACCAATGAGGTTTCCCACACGTCGGGTTTTAAAGCCATCGTCCCAGGGCTTCAGGCTATTGCGCCGCTTGTCGACGACCTCGAGATCCGCACCCGCGACGGCCGCACTTTGAGCGGCATCGAGGATATTGAGGCTGAGCGCGCAACCTGGTTCGACTCCCCCGCTGTTCGGGCCGACTGGCTGGCCCGTTTCGACAGCTGTGACTTGAGTGGGCTTGAAGCTGAGAAGCTCACGCAAAACCTCGTGGCTGATGCAGAGCTTATCCGCAAGCTTTAAGGCTGTGCCCGTGGAACTATTAGGTTCACCCACAGTTCCCGTGCCTGCACGCATCGAGAAGGACCAGGTGGTGAACTCGAATGACTCGCCTGGTCCAACGTGTGTGCGCTCGGCGCGTGGTTTAACCCTTATAAGACTTTCCGGTCACAACCTCAGCGTTTCGCTCGTGCAGCCCGCAGGCCGTTCAAGATCACGATGACTTCGGCGACTTCGTGTACCAACACGACGGCGGCCAGGCCCAGTACACCGCTGATCGCCAGTGGCATCAACACGATGATGATGGCCAGAGACAGCACGATGTTTTGGTTGATGATCCTGCTGCCTCGGCGGGCGTGCTGCAGCGCCTGCGGGATCAGCCGGAGGTCGTGGCCAGTGAAGGCGACGTCAGCGGACTCGATCGCGGCGTCAGAGCCGGTTGCTCCCATCGCAATGCCCACCGTTGCGCCCGCCAGTGCCGGCGCGTCGTTGATGCCGTCGCCGATCATCGCCGTCGGCGTCTTGGAGGAGAGTTCGGCGACGATGCTTGCCTTGTCCTCCGGTCGCAGCTCGGCGCGCACGTCGTCGATTCCGGCGATTTCAGCCAGCGCCCGGGCGGTGCGAGTGTTATCGCCGGTGAGCATGCTCACTTCCACGTCGTTGTCGTGCAGGGACTGCACGGCATCGGGCACCTCGGGCCGCAACTCGTCGCGCACCCCGATCGCCCCGGCGAGAGCGTCATCGACGGTGACTAGGACGCAGGTCTGGCCTTCGGACTCCATGCGCTCAACGTCCGATTTCAGTGGCCCGGCGTCGATCCATCGGGGGCTGCCGACCAGCACCCGTCGGCCTTCGACGGTGCCGCCGATGCCATGACCGGCTTCCTCGCTGATACCCAAGGCGGTGGGCGCTTCGGGCTCCGCTGCCACGATCGCCGCGGCGAGGGGGTGCGTCGATTGCTGCTCAACCGCCGCCGCGAAGGAAAGCACCTGCGCCCGATCGAATCCGTCTGCCGGGACCACTCCGGTAACCTCGGGCTGGTTGCGGGTAAGGGTTCCGGTCTTGTCCACCGCCAGGTGACGGATGCCGCCGAGCCGCTCGAACGCCGCGCCGGACTTGATGACCACGCCGAACTGGCTGGCCGCGCCGATCGCGGCCACGACCGTCAGCGGCACGGAGATTGCCAACGCGCACGGCGACGCTGCGACCAGAACCACCAGGGCACGGGTGATCCACGTCTCGGGGTCGCCCAGCAGCGAGCCAATCACACCGACCAGCACCGCAAGGATCATCACCCCGGGCACTAGGGGTCGGGCAATCCGGTCGGCGATCCGGGCGCGGTCGCCCTTTTCCGCCTGCGCCTGCTCGACCAGGTCGACGAGGGTGGTCAGCGAGTTGTCCGTTCCAGCTGCGGTCGTCTCGACCTCCAGCACACCGGCGGAGTTGATCGCTCCCGCGGGTACCTCGTCGCCGGGCGCAACCTCCTCCGGAATGGATTCTCCGGTGATCGCTGAGGTGTCAAGGCTGGATCGTCCGGACCGAATGATGCCGTCCGTGGCGATCCGCTCCCCGGGGCGTACGACCATTAGCTCGCCAACCTCAAGGTCCTTCGCAGCGACCTCGGCCGTCGTACCGTCGCGCAGCACCGTCGCGGTCTGCGGTACCAACTTCAACAGTGCCCGCAGTCCGCCTTGGGCCCGGTCCATCGCCTTGTCTTCAAGCGCCTCGGCGATCGAGTACAGGAACGCTAGCGCCGCGGCCTCTCCGACGAAACCAAGGATCACCGCGCCGACCGCGCTGATCGTCATAAGCAAGCCAATGCCGAGCTTGCGCTTTGTGACAAGGTTCCGGATCGCTCCAGGTGCGAACGTATAAGCGCCCAACAGCAGGCCAAGCCAATACAGTACCGTTGCGGGCGTCTCCAAGTCGGACCAGTCCAGCGCCAGTCCTGTAATGAGGGCTACGCCGGAGAAGATCGGTAGCAGTAGCTCGGGGTCCTTCCACCATGGCCGATCGAGCTCTTCGATCTCTGTGGTGGGTTCGTGTTCGCATCCACATGCTGAACTCATGCGTCCGTTCCTTTCTCGCCGCAGCCGGGCACCGAGCACTCAGTGTCGATGCAGGGGGCATTCTCGTCGACGGCCAGCGTCGCGTTGACCAGCGCGTTGAGCGCCGCCGCGAGGTGCGGATCGGCAATTTCGTAGCGGGTCTTACGGCCCTCCGGCTCAGCGACGACGATGCCGCAATCGCGTAGGCAGGACAGGTGGTTCGAGACGTTCGAGCGGGTCAGATCCAAGCTTTGCGAAATCTCGGCCGGGTAGCCCGGACCGTCGAGTAGGGTCATCAGGATTCGGGAACGCGTCGGATCAGCCATGGCCCGGCCGAGCCGGTTCATGACGTCGAGGCGTGAAGCAATAGTCAGCATGTGCTGAACAATACAACGTGTGCTGAACTATTCAAAATGCACTGAACTGACGGTTACGCGAAGGTCCTGCGACCTGCAGGAATTAGTGGATGGGATAGCAGATGACTGATCCTTTGTGGTTCGGCTGCCACCCAACGCGGGAGCGACGTGGGCGGCGAGGTTCTCCAGAATCTTCGCGTTATGGGGGATAGGGTGAAGCATGATCCAGTCGTTCGCTGACAAGGACACTGAGCGTCTGTGGAATCGAGAGCGGATTCCCCCGGGGAAACCGGCTCGAGGCGTTGAAAGGTGATCAGCGGGGTCAGTTCAGCATTTGAATCAACGACCAGTGGCGGATCTGTTTTCGGTGGTCCGCCGCGGGGCCAGAGGAGGTTGAAATCGTTGACTACCACTGACAAGCTCCCTCCGGTTCACCCCGGTGAGATCCTCATGGAGGACTTTCTCAAGGAAATGGGGATCACCCAGCGCAAGCTCGCCGTCTCCATTGGCGTTCCGCCCCGCCGGATCAACGAAATTGTTCACGGTAAGCGCGCTGTAACCGCTGACACGGCCCTTCGTCCAGCGAAGTTTTTCGAGATGAGCCCCCAGTTCTGGCTCGGGTTACAGGCTCAATATGACTTGGACGTGGCGGAAGACAAGATCCTCTCGGGAATCGAGCGGATTCAACCGGTCCAAGCTGTCTCCGCGTAGCGGTTACCCGAACCAGGTCCGTCTGCGTGAGGATATGCACGCGGATGGTTCGAACTAGGGAATTTGGGGCCGCCGTCGCGTGGACTTGAGTTCCGAGCGCCGCTTTTTCGCTTCGAGACGGCGTCGCACCGAGCTCTGCGTCGGCTTGGTCCTGCGCCGCGGGGGAGGAGGCGGAGCGAGCGCCTCGCGCAAGAGGGCGGCCATGCGTTCGCGTGCCTCGGCGCGGTTGCGTACCTGCAATCGCTGGGTCGATGCGGTAACGGTAAGGACGGTGCCGTCTAGGCGGTGCTCGAGGTTGTGAAGGACGCGGCGACGCTGGGCGTCGGAAAGCGATGAGCACGTAGCGATATCGACGGAAAGCTGCACTTTGCTGTCCGTAGTATTGACGCCTTGGCCGCCTGGTCCCGACGACTTCGCGAACCGCTCCGTCAGGTCGGCGGCGACGATGACCAGACCCCCGGGGATCCCTGGGCCAGGCGCGATGGTCAGGTCGTTCATACCGCCCAGCTTAGTTAGAGTTGTTTCCGGATCAGACCCGCCGTGCGAGATCAGGGTAGTGTACGACCACTCCGTCACCGTCGACCTCCAACTCGACGTCGACTCCCCGTGTTCCGCTTTTGTATCGGACAGTTTCAGCATCGACGGAGCTGTAGTACTGGTCTGATGCGATCACCTGGAGGGACGGTATATCAATCCAAGCCATGATCAGCTGCGTTTTCGGGACCTGAGTCTCAAGCAGCGTCAAGCGACGAATAGGCATTGTGTTGGTGAGAGGGCACAGACCGAGATCGCAATCGAGTGCGGCTTTCAGGTCGGCTGACTGGACGATACCGGGGGAGGGCAGATCTTCAGGCTGGGCGCCCTCTTCATTGGTTTCCGCCGACCACACGCCTTGTTCGGACCTAAACAGCTCGAGGCTTCGCCCCCATCCGTCGCCTTCAACGTTCACCGACACACGTTCGGTCACCCAGTTCTCCGCGGCGTGCAGCTCCCACGTGGCCTCGTATCCATCGCCGTATTGCACTCCGGAAGCGGTCAAACCGGCTCCTAAAAAATGACCTGCGGCCTCGTTCCGGATGAGGGGAGTCTCGACATGCTCCCACTTATACGTGCGCTTCATGGTGAGGATTTTACAACGCTCGATGGTGCGAAAAGGCAGGTAGTTTTCGATTTGGACCGCGTACCGAGGACGAGGCTTACCGGCAGAATGGTGTATTCAGTAAGTCCGCGACGCAGAAGAATCCCATGAATGAGAGCACGGCCCACACGGCCGTTGCCATCTGAAAATGGGTGAATCGTTTCGAATTGAGCGTGAGCAATCGCGGCTTGGATGAGAGCACCGTGCTAAGCGCCATCTAGGTAAAGGCACAGGTCTTCAACGAGGTCACGGACTAGGCGTGGGGGTGCTGGGATGAACTCGGCACCAATAGGTGTGTGGTTACTTCCTCCGATCCAGTTTTGAATAGTGCGAAGTCCAGTGGGAATGGAGCCCTTCTCCCCCATCAACTCTCTTTGAAGCTTTTCAAGAAGCTCGATGGAGATTGTCGGTTCGGTGGCAAAGCTCTGCTCGATGGAACGCAGAACGGTAAGGTTACGGGTAACCTCTTCCGCGCTTTTCCTTAAAGCCGCGGACTTCTTCTACTTGGGCGAGTTCCGCGAGGACAACCTTATCGACGTTGGGTGCAATACCTTCAATGCGTGAGGAAGAAATAGCTTCAGAACGCATGAGCAGGCGGGCCACAGACTCCAACTGGCCTGAAGCCGCATGGCGGTTGAGCCCCAAAATATCTCGCTTGATACGCGCTGCCCGGCTGGTGCGCTTTGGGGAAAGTCCATGCCGTACTTACAAGATGGTCAGGGACATAGGCCTGAAAAGGACCTTCAGCCTTATCACGCCGGGGAATGCCGGAGCCTGATTCGGGGATCCAGCTCTCGGTAACGTAGTGGGGCATGTAGAGGCTATCCATTCGTCAAACCCCAATGAGTGGTTGGATAACTCTTATCCAACCACTCATTGGGGTTTAGGTGCTAGATAACTCTTAAACATTCGGGCTTTAAGGCTGAAATGTAGCCTCAATGAGAATGCCAATGACAATCCCATCTGACCGGCCGCGCTGACCTCGGCCAAATCCCCAGACCTCGATCCCGAAACCTCCTGGTGGGTGGTGGGGCGTCGCCAAGCGC